>NZ_JARWAN010000017.1:0-81935 GCF_031451755.1 Vreelandella vilamensis
GAACCTGCTCCCGGATAAATTGATGAAGAAGCTCCCTGGCTGCTAGCAGAGGATAACTTCTATGGGCGATTTCATCATCCGGGACCAAACATCTAGTCGCTTTGCTGCTTCTTCTATCGAGATGCCTTCCTCCATTAACTGTTCACGCGTGATGCCATGCAGAGATTCCGCAGCCTCATCCCAATAAGACCATTGTGAAGAAGGGCGAATCAGGAAGGCATCGCTATTACCGAGGGTATCGACCCAGCCGATTTCGATGGGGAAACTATCCGGCTGTTTAAGGCCTGAAGCCTCCTAAGCGGCAGGTCGCAGGTTCGACTCCTGCCAGGGACGCCAATAAAATCAGTAGGTTGCTACTATCCTCTCTCTTTGAAATCCCCGTTTTTTCCCTTGGTTCCCCTAGTGGTTCCCTGTTATCGATGACCCATT
The DNA here is from genome assembly GCF_031451755.1 of Vreelandella vilamensis. Taxonomy (NCBI): domain Bacteria; kingdom Pseudomonadati; phylum Pseudomonadota; class Gammaproteobacteria; order Oceanospirillales; family Halomonadaceae; genus Vreelandella; species Vreelandella vilamensis. Next base: position 430 of record NZ_JARWAN010000017.1, read on the forward strand.
GGCCGAGGTTGTCGCGTGACGTCTTTGCATCTCAGCGGGTACGATCCAAGAAATGGCCATCGATGAGTTGCTCGATTTCTAGAGGGAGGCAAAATGAAAACGCTGTTGAATGCCGGCACGGAGGTGACTGAGGCGACCCTAGCCGCCATTGCGCATATGCCCACTGGTAGCCTACCGGTGCTGATGGACGATGACTTCGTCCGACGCCTGAGCGACGCTGATTTCATGCGCATCGCGGTGCTGTTGGCCCAGAAAAGCGATGACGAGGGTGGCTGTCCCATCGGTGCGGTGATTATCGACAACGCCACGCGCCGCCTTGTCGGTAAGGGACACAACACCTTGGTACAGGAGAGTCATCCTTACAATCATGGGGAAACCTCTGCCATGCGCGATGCTGGCCGCCTCGACTTCAGTCGTACCACGTTGTTCACCTCGCTGAGCCCCTGCGAGGTCTGTGCCACGCTTTTGTATATGCGCTGCGTCTCGCGAGTGGTGGTGGGCGATGTCACCAACGCTTCGGGTACGGAAACCTTGCTACGTGACAAGGGCGTGCGGGTGGAGGTGTTGGAAGATTCTCGCGGAATTGAGCTCTACGCGCGATTCCGCGAAGGCAACCCCGAGCTGGATCTAGAAGACTGGAAAGGGCTGAGTGCCATCCAGACGTTAAGACCCTGACCATTTACCTGCCAGTATGCCGCCGTTGGCGGATATATAACACCAATCACTTGAAGCGATTGCGCGCTTTTTCGAAGGAGTCACTGAAGGCCTGCCAAGCGCGTTCGGCGCCTTCCTGGATATCGTCCCAGGCGTCGTCACTGGATTCGCGCAGTTCCTTGAGTTTTTCGCGCACCTCTTCGCGCTTGGCCTCCAGGCGTTCGGCTTCCTTTTCTTGCTCGATTCGGGAATCGGCTTCGGCCTCTCTGGCTTTGGCCCGCAGTTTATCGATCTCGGCCTGCCATTCTTCTAGTCTGGCGTTCAGCTTCTGTTCGTAGGCTTCCCGGTTACTCATAGAGCACTCCTTTCAGGATGACGGTGTGAGGAATCTTGAAGATAGCCTATCAGCAAGTGACAGGGCATATCGTGTTCAGCATGGCACAAATTAATAGGGCTGTCTCAAGGTCACGCCGCCTCTCATCGTGCCGTGGGTGCTGTGCTCTTCTCCAACTTAAACACACTGTTAGCGCAGAAAACCCTCGCTAATGTGTTATTTACGGTTTGTGAAGTGAGATTGCGCGGTGTTTAGGAAGGTCACTATTGAATAGCATCCAGGGCATGTTGTTGGAGTTTGCTCAAGGGGATCGTATCCAATGCCTTTTCGTGAGTTGCAGATAGAATGACAGGCGGTGCCAATCCGACAACGGCAGCCTCTTTCCAGCGGCTGGCACACAGACACCATCGGTCGCCAGGTTTAAGGCCTGGAAACCCGAATTCCGGGTGTGGGGTCACCAAGTCATTGCCTTGTCCAGAGGAGAACGCCAGGAACTCTTCGGTCACCATAGCACATACGGCATGGATCCCATGATCAGTAGGGCCTACCCGGCAAAAACCATCGCGGTAAAATCCGGTAACAGGATCATGGCAGCAAGGGGCTAACGGCTCACCCAAAACATTACGATCTCGTGACATCTTATCGATTCCTTAAAAGCAATGGTTTGCCAGCTCGAAAACGTGCCATGCGTGCGGCCATAAGGCCGAAGCGATGTCGCTATTGGTGCGCAAGTGGGTTTGCGCGCACGGTGGCATGTCATACATTAGTCGCGATACCAAGGCTGCGCTCAATATCCGCCAACAAGGTGTTTTGCTCTTACAAGCCGAAGGACTGACGGCTTCTGCCAACAGAGGCTTGCGTAAACCCGGGTGCCAACATAGCCGTTCTTGGCACTATCATCTGTTATGAATTAGACAGGTCGAATGAAGGTCAATCGGCTGGAGAGGTTTTTAGAACATTTTCAAGTCGTTCGATCTCGGCCCGTGCATTGACGAGTTCGCTTACATCGTACTGCACGCCAAGGTAATAGATTAAATGACCCGAGGTATCATACAGCGGTTGAATCATCAGCCGGTTGTGAAACAGCGTGCCGTCCTTACGATAGTTGCGCAGCGTCACTTCAACGGGATCATGCACTTTAAGGGCAGCGCGGATCCTATCAAGCTCGGGCTGATCACGATCCTCACCCTGTAGGAAGCGACAGTTGCGACCCAAGATTTCTTCCTGGCTGTAGCCCGTTAGCTGCTCGAAGATGGCATTGGCATAAATAATCGGAGAGTCTGGCTGGTCCGGGTCGGAAAGGGTGACTCCATTGACGCAAGTATCCAGAATTTGTGTCAATACGTGCGGAATAACGCCAGTATCTTTATCAGGGATAAATAGCATGGTATCTCCAGCCAAGAGGCGCGATATCTAAAATATTAGTCTGTCTTCTTTTGACCAAGTTCCCGTTCGGCCAGTGTTTTCAGATCGCGCACTACACGATCCGTACCATCCTTGACCGCTATACGTATAAGTTTCTCGAACGGCCGCATAGCGAAGTTCAGGCGCGCCAGCTCAAAACTGAAGGTGAGCCGCGTGTAGTCAAATTGCGGTTCGAAAATGTAATTGATTTCGAACGGATCCTTAATGCCTTTAAAACACACTCGGCGATCAAGTTCTAGCGCAATGACCCTGAAATCGGCCTCGGAACGGCGCCCTTGGTCTATTCTGACCTGCCGTGCCATCCATCCGACGGCCAATGGCCCGCTGCTCAAGGGTGTCAGCTTCTGGACCTCAGGAGACCACCGCGGATAGTTACGGACAAAATCGGTCACCACGAAGCGAAAGACATCAGATACCGGACAGCGAATCAGGGTACTGGATTGGGACTTAACCATCGTTCGAGCACTTCCCATGAAGACGGTTTACGGTAGTTCGCAACGCTACGAGGATTTGCGCGAATAGAATCATCATTAGTTCCTGTTGCGAGTGCGCATACATTGAAGTTAGCAGAAATCTCAGTAGGCTCTCAAGGCATCATTTACCAGAGACACGATTTAATAAACACACCCGCCGCCGCTGAGCCGCACTGAGCACACTGCTAACCTTTGATAAATAATGGTTTTCAACCATGATGTCGGCACGCCTCAGGTTGTTATCTCGATAATCGTAACGGTTGAAAGCGAGGAGTGTTGTATTTTCCTTCTGCGTCTCCATTAAGTGTATAGAGCATTATGCTAACCAATCCGGCATGCATGCTTATACCGAACAGGAGTTCGCAATGAGCAAACGTATTCTCGTGGTACTGACCTCGCACGACCAGCTAGGCGATACCGGTAATAAAACAGGCTTCTGGTTAGAGGAGCTCGCAGCTCCTTACTATGTGTTTAAAGGCGCCGGGGCTGAGCTTACGCTGGCATCTCCTCAAGGTGGGCAGCCGCCGCTAGACCCAACGAGCGATGCAGAAGAGAGCCAAACCGACGACACGCGTCGTTTTAAGCAGGATTCAGAAGCGCAAGCAGCGTTGGCGACGACCCTTCCGTTGAGCGAGATGAAGGCCGATGATTTCGATGCGATTTTTTATCCCGGCGGCCATGGCCCACTCTGGGATTTGGTCGATGACCCGGACTCCATTCGTCTCATTGAAACTTTCATCGCCCAGGGCAAGCCGGTAGCAAGCGTTTGTCACGCACCGATTGCGCTGATTAACGCCAAAGACGCCGCAGGTGAGCCGCTCGTCAAAGGCCGTCAAGTGACCGGCTTTACCAACGGCGAAGAAGAGGCGGTAGGTTTAACACAAGTCGTGCCGCACTTGGTGGAAGAAGCGCTGCAAAAGTGCGGCGGCAAGTACAGTAAAGCAGGCGATTTTGCCCCTTATGTGCGTGAAGATGGCCAGCTGATTACCGGCCAGAACCCACCGTCTTCCGCGCCGACGGCTGAAGCGTTGATCGCGTGGCTTGAACGCGCTTAGTACTGGTTAGCGTTGCCGTCTCCGCAAAAAGCCCCGTTCAAAACGGGGCTTTTTTTGTAACGGGGCCTTTTGGTAGATAAAGCGTAAGCCAATCGATAACGACTAGCTGTCTTTATCGTCGTCTTTTTCGCTTTCGGGTTTCTCACTGCCTTGATGGCTAAGCGGGCTGGCTTGATCGAGGCGTGGGTGGTTATCGAGAAACTCGCGCTTAATATCCGGCAGTTTATCTAGCGACTGGATGGTACGAGTGAGCGCGTGAATGGCGGCGAGAACGTCTTGGGTGTTGCCGGTTTCCGAGATGGTATGCATATTGCGGATTGGAAAGCCGATAGACGTGGCAGCGCTATCCACTGAGGCCAATACGCCCGCCATGCCATCGGTGCCGGTATCCACGCCGACGATATCGCGCTGCATGGGAATGTCGTTTTCTTTCGCGGCCTGGGCGATAACACGGTTTAACTGTTCGCTGGCAATAGAACCGACGGCCATCGTGAAACCTTTGCCCATTTCTAACGGCTGCATGCGCTTATCACCGATGCCTGGGGCCGCGACGTAATCGTGGTTCACATCGACGCCAATCAGCGCATCGGGTTTGAGTTCGCCGGCGAAAACGCGGCTACCGAAGCGGCCAATCTCTTCGTAACTGGCGATCGCGAACATCACGCGGACTTGCTCGGTGCCGCCGGCTTCGGCAATGAGCCGGGCAATCTCGCTGGTCACAAAGCAGCCCAAACCGTTATCTAGGTAAGCACCAAAAAAGGTGTTGGGGCTAAAGCCGTGGCGAATCGGGCGGTCGAAGATAATGGAATCGCCAGGTTTCACGCCGAGATTCAGTACCTGCTGCTTTTTGTTCTCGCCGTGGATTTGTAAATCCAGGTAGATCTGCTCTTTTTTCAGGCCTTTGCTGCCATCGCGCATCGCGGGGTCGGAGAAGTGAATGGCGCCGAGGGCTTCAACGGTGCCGCCTTCAATGCTGCGGTAGCTGCCGGGGGCCTCCGGGTCTTCGCTGAACAGCTTCACCTCGTGGCCGATCAGCACCGTGGGCAAGAAAGAATCGGTGTTGATCCAGATCTTACCGTCGTCACCGATCGAGCGTACCTGCATGCGGATCTTGTCGGCGTGGCCGATAATCATCAGCTTGAACATATCGTCGCGGCCGGGGTGGGTGTCGAGCACAACACCGGCGTTACCGCGGAACTGGTGCAGGTGCCAACTCTTGGGGGCAAAACTCTCAAAGTGCGGCTTGAGCACACCATAGGTCATGGCGGCTTCCAAGCCCACGGGGCTTGGGGCGGCGAGAATGTCGCGCATCAGTTTAAACTGCGCGTCGGGCATTGGTTGAGTCCAGGGGGTAGTGGCGCTATCGCTCATTAATGTCGCTCCTTAATGGTGCTGTGGTAAAAATCGGTGTTAACAGCCTGTGCTGACAGACGGTGTTATCAGACAGTGTTAACAGATTGCGTTAACAACCCATATTAACAGCGGGGGTTATCGACTTAGATGTTCTTGTACACAGTTTGCCAGAAGCTGGGGGCTTGTGCGTAGGTCGTGTAGTCGCAAGGCCTTTAATACTCGTAAGATAACGCAAGAAATTATGACGACATAACGAAATACGGCGATGCACAAGGAGCTAGGGGTGACGGGAACTGAACTACGCGCAAAACGCTTTAAGGTATTGCTCGCCGGCGTTTTTAGCCAACTGCTGTGTATCGGCGTGGCGCGCTTCGCTTATACACCGTTGTTGCCGGTGATGCAGCAGCAGACTGGGCTGGGCGATGCCGATGGCGGGTGGCTGGCGGCCCTTAATTACGCAGGCTATATGCTTGGCGCAGTGCTGGCGGCGTCAATTCGCAGTATTTATCTTAAGGATTGGTTCTATCGCATCGGGCTTGTGCTCGCCGTGGTTACCACGGCGGGCATGGCGCTGACCGAGCATTTCTGGCTATGGGCAGGGCTGCGCTTTTTTGCCGGGCTTGCGAGTAGCGCTTCCATGCTGCTGGCGTCGGGTTTGATTTTGCACTGGCTGATTCAGCATCGCCAGCGTGGCGAGCTGGGCATCCACTTTGCCGGCGTAGGCGTGGGTATTCTACTGGCGGCCGTGGCGGTGGAAGTCATGCTGCGTTTGTCTATGAGTTGGCAACTTCAGTGGTGGGGTTTTAGCGTTTTGGCCGTACTGCTGTTGGTCCCCGCGTGGCATTGGCTGCCGCGCCCGGTGAAGCCGGTAGCGGGTGGGGCGTCCGCCTCTGCTGCACAGAATAAGCCGCCGGGTCGTACCTTCATGCGCCTGATGATGGCGGCGTACTTCTGCGCCGGTTACGGCTATGTCATCAGCGCTACTTTTATCGTCACGATTGTGGAGCGCGAGCCGCTTTTGACGGGGGCGGGTAACTGGGCGTTTGCGCTGATCGGGCTGGCCGCGGCGCCAGCGGTGATGTTATGGGATTTAATCGCGCGGCGTATTGGCTATTTGGGCGCGCTGATTGCCGCGATGCTGCTGCAGGTGGTGGGCATTGTGCTGCCCGCGGTAACCTCTAGCCTGCCCGCCGTGCTCTTAAGCGCGGTGCTTTACGGCGGCACCTTTCTGGGGTGTGTGAGCTTGGTGTTGACCATGGCCGGGCGGCTATACCCGGCAAGCCCTGCGCGGTTGATGGGGCGCATGACCTTAGCTTACGGGGTAGCGCAGATTATCGCGCCAGCGCTGACGGGAATGCTCGCCGAAGCGACCGGCCACTATGGCATTGGGCTGTGGCTCGCGGGCGGCTTTGTCGCTTTGGGGGCGGTGTTGTTAGCGTGGCTACGTGTGGTGGATCAGACGGCGCAGCGATTGGATAGCGAAGCAAAAGCAGCGACCTACGGCTGAACGGCACTTTTTTCCGCTGAGCTTAGGCATTTGCGCCAAAATCGACTAGCATGGCGCGTTTTTCCCACAGGAAGAACGACATGACCTCTGCCACTCAACCGAGAACTCAGTGGCTTGGCCGCTGGGGATTTTTGTTGGCCGCCACGGGCTCCGCCGTGGGGCTGGGCAATATTTGGAAGTTTCCTTACATCACCGGCGAATTCGGCGGCGGTGCCTTCGTGCTGGTCTATCTGGCGTGTATCTTAGCCGTTGGTGTGCCGGTGATGATGACGGAAATTGCTTTTGGTCGCCGTGGGCGTGGTAGCCCCATTGATGCGATTCGTCGTGTGGTTAATGAGTCGGGGGGGCGCTCGGCGTGGTCGCTGATCGGCTGGATGGCCATGCTGTGCGGCTTTTTGATTCTGTCGTTTTATGTCGTGGTCGCGGGCTGGTCGTTTTCTTATCTCTGGAAGATGCTTAGCGGCGGCTTAAGCGGCGAGAACGTGGATGACATGGTGGCGGTGTTTGTTGCCAATAACGAAAATCCCCTCAATCTGGGTTTTTGGAGCACGCTCGTGACGTTGCTAACCATGTTGATCGTGGGCAAAGGCGTGCAAGAGGGGATCGAAAAAAACGTCAGTTGGATGATGCCGGGGCTGGTGGTCATGCTGTTGGTGCTGATCGTTTACGGTATGTTTTCCGGTGGCTTTGGTGAAGCGGTGACGTTTCTTTTCTCCTTTAACGCGGGGAGTCTCTCAAGCGAGGGGATGCTGGCCGCGTTAGGGCATGCGTTTTTTACCTTGTCGCTGGCGTCTGGGGCCATCCTGACGTATGGCAGCTACCTACCCAAAAACGCCTCGATTGCCCGCACCACATTAGGGGTGGCGGCGGCTGACACCGTGGTCGCGTTGATGGCAGGGCTGGCGATCTTTCCGGTGATTTTTGCTAATGGCATGAACCCGGGCCAAGGGCCGGGGCTGATTTTTATGAGCCTGCCGTTGGCGTTTGACGCCATGCCGTTAGGCACGCTGTTTGGTATTCTCTTTTTTGCCATGCTCTCCATGGCGGCGCTGACTTCATCGATCTCGATGGTCGAAGCGACGGTTTCCTGGCTGTGCGATAACAAAGGGCTTTCCCGTCGGGCGGCCGCGTGGGGCACCGGTATCGTGCTGTGGCTAATCAGTACATTGGCCATGCTGTCGTTCAACCTCGGAGCCGATTGGACGCTCGCGGGAAAAAACGTGTTCGACTGGCTCGATTATCTTACCGCGCGCTGGATGATGCCGCTGGGCGGCTTAGGCACGGTGGTGCTGGCCGGTTTTGTGCTCAAGTCTGACACCTTTCGTGAGGAGCTGGGGCTATCACCGCGACTTTATACGTTGTGGCTTATGATGGTGCGTTATGTAAGCCCGCTGGGCATCCTGGTAGTTTTTACCGATGCCCTGGGGATTTATTCGGTCACCTTTGCGGCACATTGGCCGTGGCTGCTGGCGATTCTGGTGGTGATGGTCGCCGTGGGTGAGGGGCTGAGCCCGCGCTTGCGCCAAGCACTTACTACCCCAACCCGGCCATAACACGCTTAAGGCATCGTTTCTGTGCTTTTATGGATCGTATAGGCTATGCCAGCCTCGCTAGCGGGCAAGCCATAGGCCTACCGCAATGGCGCTTAACACGGTGATAAAAAAGATCCAGTTACGGGTGCGGGTATCGCGGTGGGGTTTCATGCAGGCCTCTTGTAGTCTAAAGGGGAATAGGAGCCAATATCGCGAGCGACATAATAAATGAAGCAGGGTGATGGTAGCGATTTACGCTTATCGGGTGAAGGAATTGAGATGACAACAGCGTCAAAAACACAACCAGCAGATACGGTGCCGCCCACCGAGCCGTTAACGTTGGCTAACGGACGCTTGGCGGCGTTGAGCTGGGGTCGGCGTGATGCGCCTACGTGGCTTGCGCTGCACGGCTGGTTGGATAACGCCGCGAGCTTTTCCCGGCTAGCGCCACGTTTGGTGGAGGTGCTGGATATTCGCATTGTAGCGATCGATTTTCGTGGCCACGGTGAGTCGTTAGGCGAGGGAGCGATTCAGCACGATTATGCCCTTTGGGACTACTGCCACGATGTGCTCGACGCCATGGAGGAATTGGCGTTGTCGCAAGTCACATTGCTGGCGCATTCTATGGGCGCCGCCGTCAGCTGCTTGCTCGCTGCCTCCGTGCCCGAACGCGTCACACAGCTTTTGCTTATCGATGGCCTGGGGGCGATCACCACACCGCCAGAAGAGACGTCCGAACAGCTGCGCAAGGGGCTGGTCGCCCATCGTCGCCCGCGCTCGAACCCGCCGCGCTATGTGGATATCGACAGCGCCGTGGCCGCGCGCGTGGCGGGTGGCGTCACGCCGATTGACGCGGAGACGGCAAAGCCGCTGGTCGCGCGCAATAGCCGCCTCGATGACGACGGCCATGTGTTACTGCGCACGGATGGTCGGCTACTCAAACCGTCGCTGGTGCGTTTTACCCCGGCGCAGGTGCTGTCGATGCTGGGTGATATTCGCTGCCCGGTGCTGTTGATCGAAGGCGACGGCGGCATTCTAGGTGAGCGCGCCTGGGCAAAAAAAGCCCGCCAGGCAGTGCCAACGCTCACTCGACACGTGTTGGCCGGTGGGCATCATTTGCATCTGGAGCCGGCCGCGGTGACGTCCGTCGCGCAGACGATTATTCAGCACACGGACACTCAGCATTCGGACACTCAGCAAACAGTGGCACGCCAAGACAATCAGGAGGCAACGCATGGATGAACTGACCCAATCAGTGCCAGCCCATTCGGGCAATAAAGTCGCCTTGGTGCTGGGCAGCGGTGGCGCGCGGGGGTACGCCCATATCGGGGTCATCGACGCGTTAGAAGCCCGTGGGTTTGAGATTATCTCCGTTTCTGGCTGCTCAATGGGTGCTTTGGTCGGTGGCGTTTATGCGGCGGGAAAGCTGTCGGAATACCGCGATTGGGTGAGTCAGCTTGATTATCTTGACGTGGTCAAACTGGTGGATGTGACCTGGAGCCCGATGGGTGCCATGCGTGCCAACAAAGTGATGGAGAAGCTCGAAAGCCTGGTGGGGAACATGCAAATCGAAGACCTGTCGATTCCCGTGACCACCGTGGCCACTGATTTGGTTCGCCAGCGTGAGGTGTGGTTCCAAAAAGGCTCGTTGTTGCGTGCGATTCGCGCGTCAATTGCCGTGCCGGGGGTGATTACCCCAGTACACGTGGGCGATCAAGTGTTGGTCGACGGGGGCCTGCTGAATCCATTGCCAATCTTGCCCGCCGTGGCGGCTCACGAGGCGGATTTGGTCGTGGCCGTCAACGTGACCGCGCACAGCCCGCAGCCGGTGTCATTGGAGGATATGCTGCCAGCAGCAGAAGAGGAGGATATCCGCTGCGATAGCAAACGCGAGGACGAAGAAAGTATCGGCGGATGGCTTGACGACGTACGCAACGCCACTCGCCGGTTATGGGAAGGGTTGGGCAACTTGTCAGGCGAAAGTGGCAGCAACGAAAGCGCTGAGGAGCGTGGTAAGCGCGAGTGGAGCAAGCTGGATATGGTGCTGGAATCGTTCGACATTACCCAGGCGGCACTGGCGAAATATAAGATCGCCGGTTACCCCCCGGACGTGCTGATCGAAGTGCCTAAAACCGTGTGTAGCGCTTATGAATTCCACCGCGCCAACGAACTGATTCGCTTAGGGCACCACTTAACCGATAAGGCACTGGATGCATCGCTACCGCGCACTCTTGCGCAGCAGCACATAGACCGCGCCCGTGCCGCCATCGATCTCGATAGCGGAGCAAAACGCTAACACGCCGGGCCATTCGCGAAGCCACGCGTTGGTGTGGCTTTTCAGTACGGGATAGTCTGCCGTGGTGCCCCATGCTTTGCCATGGACGATCAACACGCAGCGCATGTGCTGAGCGGTGGCGTCGCGCAAAAAGCTTTCTAGCTGGGTGCGGGCTTCTTCCAAGGTGTAGCCGTGAAGGTCCAGCCCCGCTTGCCAAGTGGTTTGGCCGCGCTTGAGTTGGCTGAGCGTGCGCCACGGCAGATCAGGCACGGAAAATTCCAAATACTCGGACGGGCGTACCGCCTCAACGCGCCCATCAGACGTGCGTCCGGTGGTTTGTAAGCTCTGGCTTTCAACGGCGGCTTGTCGACGAACCGCTTGGTTAGCGGTGTTGCGCTTAGGTTTGCCGGGGTCCGCCTGATTTCTGTCGATACGGCGAACGCCCGCCGCTTCCAATGCTTGGCGAAAGGCGCTGATATCGTCATCGTTTGGCGGGTGGGAGCGGCGTGTCATGGCAAACTCGAAAGAAAAGAAAGTAAACGTTAATGGGGTGATCACGAAAGCGCACAGTATAGCGGCCTTAGCGCCGCTGTGAACCGGGCAATGTGAAAGGTACAATCCTTTTCTATACCGTCTCGACGGATTTGATGACCGCCTGCCAACCAGGAGCCACTGTGGCCACCACGCTTTCTTCTCAGTCTCAAGCCGCTTTACCCGCGATGTCAACGCTTACGCTAAGCGACGCCGAGGTCTCTCAGGAGCTTTATACCCTGCGCGACTACTTGCGCTGGGTCGCTAGCGAATTTCATCTTGCGGGGCTGCATTATGGTCATGGCACTGCCTCGGCGTGGGATGAGGCCGTGGCGCTTTGCTTGGGCGCACTGCATCTGCCGTGGAATATTGATCCGGCGGTATTGGAGGCGCGCCTTTTGCCCATAGAGCGCGCCCGTATCGTGGCGTTTGCCCGCGCGCGTATCGAAACCCGCCGCCCGCTGCCGTACCTGCTGGGGGAAGCTTTTTTTGCGGGCTTTCCGTTTAACGTCGACGAGCGGGTGTTAATACCACGCTCGCCGATTGCCGAGCTCATCGAAGACGGTTTTGCGGCGTGGTTCCCGGAAGAGCCGCCCGCGCGGGTGCTGGATCTTTGCACCGGCTCGGGCTGTATCGGCATTGCCACCGCGCTTTACCTGCCCACCAGCGAGGTCATCTTGGCTGATATTAGCCAGGAAGCACTTTCCGTAGCCAGAGAGAACATTACTCGCCATGACGTGGGCGAGCGCGTGCGCGCGGTTGAGTCTGATGTGTTTGATGGTTTGGCGGGGCAGCGCTTTGACCTGATTGTTTCCAACCCGCCGTATGTCGATACCCGTGATTTAGCCACCATGCCCGCGGAGTTTCGTCACGAGCCGGCGCTGGCGCTTGGGGCAGGCAATGATGGCCTGGACATTGTGCGGCGCATTTTGCGTGAGGCGCGCGGACATTTAACCGATGACGGTTGGCTAGTGGTGGAGGTAGGTAACTCGGATAGCCACGTCGAGGCGGCTTTCCCCGAGGTGCCTTTTATTTGGCTAGAATTCGAGCGTGGCGGCCAGGGCGTGTTTGCCCTTTCCGCCGCTGAACTCGACGCCCATGCGGCGTCTTTTGCGTGAGGAAATAACGCCCATGTCTGGCAATACATTTGGCAAGCTATTTACCGTGACAACTTTTGGTGAGAGCCATGGCGCTGCGCTGGGCGCTATTGTAGATGGCTGCCCACCGGGGTTGCCTCTCTCAGAGGAAGACCTTCAGCGCGACCTGGACCGCCGCCGCCCTGGTAGCTCGCGCCACACCACGCAGCGCCAAGAGCCCGACCAAGTGCGCATTCTTTCGGGTGTGTTTGAAGGCAAAACCACGGGGTGCTCAATCGGCCTGTTGATCGAAAACACCGACCAGCGCTCCAAAGATTACTCCAAAATCAAAGACCAATTTCGCCCAGCACATGCCGATTACACCTACCATCACAAATACGGTCATCGCGATTACCGTGGTGGCGGGCGCTCCAGCGCCCGGGAAACTGCCATGCGCGTGGCGGCGGGGGCCATCGCCAAACGGTTTCTCGCGGCTCAGGGCGTGGTGATTCGCGGTTATATGAGCCAGCTTGGGCCGCTCAAGATTGATTTCAAAACCTGGGAGTCCATTGATCAGAATGCATTTTTTAGCCCTGATCCGGACAAAGTGCCCGAGCTTGAGGCCTACATGGATCAGCTGCGCCGCGATCAAGACTCCGTGGGTGCGGAAATCACCGTGGTAGCCGAAGGTGTGCCCGTGGGGTTGGGGGAGCCAGTATTCGATCGATTAGACGCGGAGCTCGCCCATGGCTTGATGAGCATTAACGCCGTCAAAGGCATTGAAATCGGCGCCGGGTTTGCCAGTGTGGCCCAACGGGGCAGCGAACATCGTGATGAAATGACGCCAGATGGCTTTCTCTCCAACCACGCGGGGGGCGTACTGGGTGGTATTTCCAGCGGGCAGCCGATTATTGCCCGTTTAGCGCTCAAACCGACCTCCAGTATTACAACGCCTGGGCGCTCCATTGATGTGCACGGTGAACCGGTTGAAATCGTTACCAAAGGGCGCCACGACCCGTGTGTGGGCATTCGCGCCACTCCTATCGCTGAGGCGATGATGGCAATCACATTGGCAGATCACTGGTTGCGTCATCGGGGGCAAAATGCGGACGTTAGCGTGACTACGCCGCGATTGGGACAGTGTTAAATTAATGTTAAACAACGCGTTGAAGAAGGTGTACTAAATGGGTACTAACTGTTCGCGGTGAAGGTGCAAGATGACTGCTACACTAAGAATAGTGCGATGAGGAGAACGTAATGAAAATAAACGTAGAATTTGACCTTACGCCAGACGAGTTTCGCCGCGCGATGGGCTTACCGGACGTTGAAGCATTTCAGCAAAACCTTTTGGGTAACATTCAGCGACAGATGGAATCTGGGGTAGAAGGTTATGACCCTATGAGCCTGATGAAGCCGTATATGCAGCAGCCAATGATGCAGCAGGGGCTTTCGCAAGGGTTGGCTAACTTTGGCACGTATCAGCAAATGATGATGGATATGCTAAAGCAAGCGGGTAATGCCAGTTACTCGACCGGAAGCTCGAAAGAAAGCGCGGAAGAGAGTGATACCAGTACCTCATCGCAAACGAACAGCAATACGTCCTCGGGCAGGGAAGCATCCAGTAGCAGTAGCAGCGACAGCAAAAGCCATTCCCGTCGTGATGATTCCAATAACGGTGATGGCAGTAGTGGTAGCAAAGCAAAGGCAGCATCAGCCAGCTCTCGTACCAAACGCACAGAAAGCTAACATGCCAGCCGTGCAGGGGGTTGCAAAAGCGCAGTTGCAAAGAAATAGGGCTTTGACTATTCTTGTTGCACTGCAGCAAGGATGCGCGGTACATAACATCTCAAGCACGTAACAATGTAAGCATGTAACGACTCAACCAAGGAGTATATACCATGCAAGATAAAATGATGGACGCTTTCAACACGCAGACACGCCAACTTTTTGAGCCAATGCGTAAAGTTAATTCGCTAATGCTCAATAACATGGAAAAAATGACTCAGTACCAGCTGGAAGCCATGAAGCGCTACAGCCATATGGGTACTGAACGCATGCGCAGCGCGAGCGAGATTGAAGACGCGGAAAGCTTGAAAGAGTTTGGTGCTAAGCAGGCCGAAATGCTTAACGAGCTTTCCCAGCAAATGCAGGAAGATGCGCGCGCCATGAGCGAGATGAGCGTTGAGTTTAAAACAGAGATGGAGAAGCTCTTTAACGAAGCTGGCAAGCAGATGAGTGAACAAGCCAGTGCGGCGGCAAAAGGCCAGCCCCAATCAACGGCGAAGGCCTCAAGTCAGTCGTCGCGCAGCGGTGGCGCCAACAGCACTAAAAGCTAAGCAGTAGATAGATAAATGCGGCGCCAAAAAGGCGCCGCACTTTTTGTTTCCTCGTTAAGTCAACGTTGGGCTTGTTACTAAGCGAAGCTCGAAGCGTGAGGCGCTAAGTGCGCTTGCGCGGGTATTATGGGAGAGTGAGTATGCAATCAGGGTGGGAAATGCCATCTCAGGTAGATACGAATGCCTGGAACGCTCAGCTGAAAGAGATCGGTGAGCAGTACCAAGCCTTGATGCAGGATCTGCTCGCACGCCTTGCGCCAAGCGAGGCAGCAGATTCCGTTTACAGCGATATGCGCGAAAGTTTCGAAGCCGGGGCCAAAGCACTGGCGGAAGACCCTGCGCTGCTGTGGCAAACCCAAGCGCGCTTAGCGCAAGACCAATGGCTGTTATGGCAGCAAGGCGTGCGCTCCATGGCGGGAGAAGACGTCAAGCCGTTGATCCAGCCTGCAAAAGGGGATCGTCGTTTCAAAGACGAGGCGTGGACGCAAGAGCCTTACTATCTCGCCATCATGCAGCAATATCTGCTTTTCTCTCAGCTAGTGGAAGAGTTGATAGAGAGCCTTGACGGCTTGGATGAAACTCGCAAACATCATCTACAGTTTTATGCGCGTCAGATGGTTAATGCCATGGCGCCGACTAACTTTGCTGCCACCAATCCAGAAGTGATGCGCTGCACACTGGAAACGCGCGGTCAAAACCTCGTTGATGGGATGACCCGCCTGCGGGAAGATCTGGAAAACTCGGCGGAAGGCATTAACGTGCGTATGACCGATCGCAGCGCGTTTGGCGTGGGCGACAATATTGCCGTGACGCCGGGTGCGGTGGTGTACGAAAATGAGCTGATCCAGTTGATTCAGTACACGCCGACAACGGAGCAGACATTTAAAACACCTCTTCTGGTCGTTCCCCCTTGGATCAATAAGTATTATATTTTGGATCTTCGCCAAGATAACTCATTGATGAAATGGCTGGTGGATCAAGGCCATATTGTGTTTTTGATCTCCTGGCGCAATCCTGGGCCTTCACAACGCGATCTCACTTGGGCGGATTACATGCAAATGGGTCCGATCAGTGCGATTGATGCCATTGAGCAAGCGTGTGGTGAAAAATCCGTCAACCTGATGAGTTACTGCATTGGCGGGACGTTGACGGCATCGGTGATGGCGTATCTCACTAGCACACGACGCGGTCGCAAGGTGAAGTCTGTGACCTACATGGCCACACTGCAGGACTTTCGCGACCCAGGAGATGTTGGGGTATTCCTCAATGAGCAGGTGGTACAAGGTATCGAGCGGACAATAGAAAACAAAGGCTATTTAGATGGCCGCTCCATGGCGTATACCTTCAATTTGTTGAAAGAAAACGATCTGTTTTGGTCGTTCTATATCAGCAACTATTTGAAGGGCGAAATGCCGCCAGCATTCGATCTGCTGTATTGGAATACCGATGGCACCAATCTGCCGGCAGGAACCCACGCTTGGTACTTGCGCCACATGTACTTGGAAAATCGCCTGGTCGAGCCGGATGGCATTGAGCTGGATGGCGTAAAAATTGATCTACGTAAAATATCGACGCCAAGCTATTTCATCTCCACGAAAGAAGACCACATTGCCAAGTGGAATAGCACCTATTATGGCGCCTTGCTTCCGAAGGGCCCGGTCACGTTTGTGCTCGGTGGGTCAGGCCATATTGCGGGAATTGTGAATCCGCCGCATAAGAACAAATATGGTTATTGGACCAACAGCGAACTGCCGGACACGCACCAAGAATGGTTTGAAGGGTCTACCTTTAATGAAGGTTCCTGGTGGCCGCACTGGCAAGCCTGGATGACCGATAACGGCTATGCCGATAAAGAAAAAATGGTGCCGGTACGCCAGCCGGGCGAAGGTGAGCTTTCAATTATTGAGCCTGCACCGGGTCGCTACGTGCGCCAGACCATTCCTGAAGTATTGGGTGAGGCAGCGGCGGACACACTTAAAAGTGCCGCAGCAGCCAATAGTAGTCGACCAAAGACATAGCCGTGATAAAGCCTTAAACAGCAGAAGGGCGCCTTAATGGCGCCCTTCTGCTGTCTGGCTGGCTGGCTTAGGACTCGTGTTGAGAAAACCTCTATGCGTGGTGGCGTACACGCAACCCCGGAAGGAGTAAAAGTCCGGCAAGCAGCCAGGTAGGCCAGCTGCCCATGAGGGTAAACGGCGTAACGCCTTCCATGGCATACACGTCGCCGGTTAGCGTTGCTGCTTCAAACTGCGGGGCACGCTCCACGACGTGGCCTTTTGCGTCGATGATGGCGGTAATTCCATTGCTAGTGGCGCGGGCAACATAGCGGCCGTTTTCTAACGCACGCAGCCGAGCCATTTGCAGATGCTGATGCGGGCCGATAGAGGCCCCAAACCATGTATCGTTGGAGACCGTCATCAGTACGTTGCTCTCGCGAGCACGCTTGGCCACCAGTTGCGGGTAGATGATTTCATAACAAATAGCGTTGCCCAGCGTAACGCCGGCAGCCTGAATGGGTGCTTGATCACGCTCGCCGGGGGTAAACGTCGACATGGGGAGATCGAAAAAATTAATTGCCCCGCGTAGTACGCTCTCAAGCGGTAAGTATTCGCCGAAAGGGACGAGGTGCTCTTTATGGTAGCTCCCCTCGACGTTGCCTAGGCCAATCACACTGTTGAAAAAGCGTCCGCTTTCATCGCGTTGGACGATGCCGGTGAGCAGTGCGGTATCTGCCGCAAGGTTGGCTTGAACACGCTCCAGCACTGGGCGTGCTTGTGTCTCGACCATAGGAAGCGCCGTTTCGGGCCATAAAATAAGGTCGATGTCATCATCGAGCGCGCGGGTCAGCTGCATATACGTATTAGCCGCCTTGCGCTGGCCCTCGGGCGTCCACTTGATGAGCTGGGGAAGATTACCTTGTAAAAGCGCTACGCGAGTGGGCATATCGCTGGGTGTTGTCCACTGGGTGGGTAAGAACAAAGGCGTCACCCAGATAGCGGCAAGAGGGGCTAGCGTCCAAATGCGGCGGCGAAACAGCAGTTCTGCACCAAGCGCACCACTAAAGGCAACAAAGAGCGAGAGCAGATAAACGCCACCAATCGGTGCCCAGGGTGCGAGCGGAGAATCGACATGACTGGACCCGAGAAGCAGCCAAGGAAAACCGGTAAAAAGATAAGTGCGTAACACTTCGCCCAACACCCAAGCCCCGGCAAACGTTAAGAGCGCAAAGCGGGGGGTGGTAAAGCGCCGGTAAAGCCAAAAAGTACCAGCAAAAAAGAGGGCGAGAATCACCACAAACAGCACGGTTAAAAACACCGCCAGCGGAACGCCGGTATAGCCGTAGTCGTGAATCGATACGTATACCCACGAGGTGCCGCTGGCAAAAAGCCCAACCCCGTAACACCATCCTTTTAGCGCCGCTTGTGCGGGCGTTAACGCATGAACGCCGAGGTACATTAGGCCCGCTGCCACAGGGCCAAGCCACCAGAGTTCAAAAGGCGAGGCGGTTAGCGTGGTCAAGCCACCGGCAACAAGGGCGATAATAAGCTGTACGCCAAGCGTGAAAGAAAGTCCCGTCTTCATCGATTGATATCCTATCGAGGTGAGTCCGTCGGTGGTGTGGCGTTAGTCGTCGGTCTCTGCGTCGCTACCGTCGTAATAAACTTCTAACAGACGGATGCGGCGGTTGTCGGCATTCATTACATTAAAGTGCCAACCGCCTAGCGACGTTTCCTCGCCGCGACGGGGAAGGTGGCCGAATTGCTGCATCACCAGCCCACCCAGTGTATCGAACTCGTCATCAGGAAAGTGGGTGCCAAAGCGGTCATTGAAGTCATCGATAGGCGTTAGGGCGCGTACGGCGTAGCGGTCATTGTCTAAGGCGCGAATATCGTCTTCTTCATCGGTGTCGTGTTCGTCTTCAATGTCGCCGACGATCTGCTCAAGGATATCTTCAATCGTGATAATGCCAGCGGTGCCGCCATACTCGTCGACGACAACCGCCATGTGATTATGGGTATCGCGAAACTCTTTGAGGAGGCTGTTTAGGCGCTTGGACTCGGGGATAAACATTGCTGGGCGAAGAATGTCGTCCAGTTTGAAAGCGTCAAGCTGGGCTTGGGTTTGCGATAAAAGCGGTAGCAAATCCTTGACCAGTAATATTCCTTTCACCTCGTCAAGGTTCTCGCCAATCACCGGGTAGCGTGAGTGTCCGGTTTCTTGGATGAGTGGTAGATAATCGTCGCTAGATTGATCCAGGGGAATGGCGGCGACTTGAGAGCGCGGGATCAGAATTTCACGCACTTGTTGATCACTGATTTGCAACGCCCCTTCAATGATCATCATGGCGTCTTGGTCCAGCTTCAAACGCCCAGCGGTGTGACGCAAAAACGCCATTAATTCATCGCGGGAGCTGGGTTCATCGCTATCCCCAGAGAGGGCGCCTAAGAGTTTTTCGATCCAGGTTTTTTGATTGGGCGTACTCGATCGGTCTTCGCTCATTCGGTTGATCTTCTCTTATTTGCGGTCACTTATTTGCGGATATTAGCCGTTGGATGACGACAATATCGTTTAAGTTTCTACGTACGGATCGGGAATCTCAAGATCGGCCAGGATATCGCGCTCTAGATGCTCCATCGCCTCAGCCTCGTCGTCTTCTATATGATCGTAGCCTAACAAATGCAAGGTGCCATGAATCACCATGTGAGCATAATGCTGCGCGAGCGGCTTGCGTTGTTGTTGCGCTTCTTGCGCGACGATCTCGTGGCAGATCACGAGATCCCCCAGCAACGGAAGCGGCACCTCGGGTGGTGCCTCAAAAGGGAACGATAGCACGTTGGTAGGTGCATCCTTGCCGCGATAATCGCGATTAAGCGCTTGGCTTTCCGGCACCTCCACGAGCCTTACCGTCACTTCATGGCGCGTTTCCGCTGGGTGATACGCCAACACACGGCTCACCCAGTCGATGAGTTCGGATTCGCTTGGCAGTAAGTCAGCCTCGGTAGCGACTTGACGGTCAATCACGGCCAAATGTTGTGAGGAAGGGCTTATCGGTGCCGAGCTCATCGCGCGTTGTCCTCGCGTATTCGCAAGCGGGCTTCGCGTTCCTGTTGACGCTTTTCACGCTGCTCGCGTTCTTCGGCTTCTTGCTGCGACTCGAAAGCGTCGTAGGCTTCAATAATACGTTGCACCAACGGGTGGCGAACCACATCTTTGGCGGCAAAATGCGTGACGCCGATGCCTTGAGTGTCTTTCAATACGTCGAGCACTTGAATGAGTCCCGAACGCTGACCTTTGGGCAGATCCACCTGGGTCACGTCGCCGGTAATCACGGCGGTAGAGCCAAAGCCGATACGGGTCAGGAACATCTTCATCTGTTCCGGGGTGGTATTCTGGCTCTCATCCAGAATGATGTAAGCGTTATTGAGCGTGCGGCCGCGCATATACGCCAGCGGGGCAATTTCAATGACCTGACGCTCAATCAACTTCGCTACCTGCTCAAAACCGATCATTTCATACAGAGCATCGTAAAGCGGGCGCAGGTAAGGGTCTATCTTCTGAGCCAAATCGCCGGGTAGAAAGCCCAACTTCTCGCCCGCTTCAACTGCCGGACGAACCAGTAGAATGCGGCGAACTTCTTGTTGGTTAAGCGCCTCGACGGCAGCGGCAACCGCTAAATAAGTCTTGCCGGTACCCGCCGGGCCAATACCAAAGTTGATATCGTGTTCGCGAATGCTGCTGACATAACGTTGCTGATTCAAGCCGCGCGGCTTAATCATGGTTCGCGGGGTACGCATGACGACATCGCCGTCTTCGCTTTCGTCCTCATCGTCGAGTGACTCAAGCCCTGATTCCTGCAGGAACAGGTGCACTGTATCGGGTTCAAGTTCACTTGCTGCGGTTTCGCGGTACAGGTGCTCTAGCACGTTGGCCGCCGCTTTAATGCGGTTGGCCGCACCCGCGAGCTGAAAGATGTTGCCTCGATTGCGCAGCGTGACATCCAAACGGCTTTCAATCAGTTTTAGATGCTCATCTTGCTGGCCACAAAGGCTCGCAAGCCGCTGAGGATCATTCGGTTCAAGGCTTAAGGTAATAATGCGGTTGGCCTGAGAGGATGGCTGGCTCAAGAGAGAAAAACTCGTCTGTTAGTGGGTGTATTAGCCAAGCTTACTGCCCCGACCGGTGTCGGGGCAATCATCAGAAGCGCTCAGGAGAGGCAAGTTCGCCACGAAGCGAGTTCGGTAGGGCTTCGGTGATATCCACATCAACAAAGTAGCCAATCAACTCCGTAGGGTTAGCGGCACGAAAATTGACAACACGGTTGTTTTCCGTACGACCGGAAAGCTGGCCAGGGTCTTTTGGTGAAAAGCCGGTTACCAGGATGCGCTGTGTTGTGTCCACCATGCGGTGGCTGATTTGCATGGTGTGCTGGATGATGCGTTCTTGCAAAATCGCCAAGCGCTGTTTTTTGACGCTTTCCGGCGTTTCGTCCGGCAGTGAGGCCGCGGGCGTGCCAGGGCGTGCTGAAAAAACGAAACTAAAAGAGTGATCAAAACCGATGCGGTGGATCAAATCCATTGTTGCTTCGAAATCTTCTTCGGTCTCACCGGGGAAGCCAATGATGAAATCCGACGAGAAGCTGATATCCGGGCGGTTCGCACGGATGCGCTCCATCTTCTCGATATACTCGTTAGTCGTATGGCCACGTTTCATGGCGCTGAGAATACGGTCTGAGCCGGATTGAACGGGTAAGTGAAGATGACTAACAAGCTCCGGAATATCGGCGTAAGCGTCGACCAGGCTATCGGTGAATTCCACCGGGTGCGAGGTGGTAAAGCGAACGCGGTCGATGCCTTCCACTGCCGCCACGCAGGCAATCAGCTCGGCAAGGTCAATTTCATCGCCGAGCTGGTTTTCGCCCCGGTACGCATTGACGTTCTGGCCGAGCAGGTTGATCTCGCGCACCCCTTGGTCGGCCAAGTGAATGACCTCATCCATCACCGCTTCAAACGGGCGTGACACCTCTTCGCCGCGGGTGTAGGGCACAACGCAAAAGGTGCAGTATTTAGAGCAGCCTTCCATTATCGAGACAAACGCTGTTGCACCGTCGGAGGTAGGCTTCGGCAGGTGGTCAAATTTTTCAATTTCAGGAAAAGTGACATCCACTGCCGCGATTTGATTATCCTGACGCGCGTTCAGCATCGACGGCACGCGGTGCAGGGTTTGTGGCCCAAATACCATATCCACATGCGAGGCACGTTTACGGATAGCTTCGCCTTCTTGGCTGGCCACACAACCACCGACCCCAATCACCAGATCGGGGTTGGCCTCTTTAAGTTTTTTCCAGCGTCCCAGCTGATGAAAGACCTTCTCTTGCGCTTTCTCGCGAATGGAGCAGGTGTTTAACAAAATGACATCGGCTTCCTGTTCGTTATCAGTGAGCTCCATCTGATGTGATTCGCCGAGCAGATCTGCCATGCGCGAGGAGTCGTACTCGTTCATTTGGCAGCCGTGCGTTTTGATGAAGAGTTTCTTCGCCATCGGTACCTGTCATCTATGGGTCGTCGGGGGACGAGGATGAATGGTGGCGCTGCTTGGCTTTTTTTAGGAAAGCGCCGCGTGGGTGAATGGACGTATTATACGGACACAAGAAACTCCCGGCTAGCATTGGTCGAAATCGATACTTGACCAGGGCGTTTGTATCCGTATACTACGCTCCGTGTTTCGGCAGTTCCCCGATAGCTCAGTTGGTAGAGCAAATGACTGTTAATCATTGGGTCGCAGGTTCGAGTCCTGCTCGGGGAGCCAATAACAGATAGCCAAAACACGCAGCTTAAAATGTTCCTCGATAGCTCAGTTGGTAGAGCAAATGACTGTTAATCATTGGGTCGCAGGTTCGAGTCCTGCTCGAGGAGCCAACGTGTAATGTTAGCCTTTTACGCTCGTACGGGTTTCGTTACATTTTGACAGCTGTCACCATTCCGGTAATTCCCCGATAGCTCAGTTGGTAGAGCAAATGACTGTTAATCATTGGGTCGCAGGTTCGAGTCCTGCTCGGGGAGCCAGCAAAAACACTTTTCTGCATTAATTTCTCTCCCTACTTTCATCAGGTATACTCACGCACGCCGTTATTTTGTGTTTCTTTTTTGTGCGTAATTGGAAAAAGCCCTGTGAGTACTTCTATACCGCTAACGCCCTTGCAAACGTTTAAATGCCTTAGTGACGAGACGCGTCTTCATTTGGTGTTGTTGATTGCGGAAGAAGGCGAGCTTTGCGTATGTGAAATGACCCATGTGTTGCAGGAGTCGCAGCCGAAAGTGTCGCGCCATTTGGCACAGCTGCGCCAGTGCGGGTTGCTTAATGACCAGCGGGAAGGGCAGTGGGTGTACTACCGTATTGCGCGTGACTTACCTGCTTGGACACATGACGCTATTTGTGCGGCCCGTGAAGGGAGCCTAAAGAAAGTGGAGGCGCTTACCCAGCGCTTGGCGGATATGGGCGACCGTCCCTCCCGTCGCGCGTTAATGTGCTGAGAGGTTGTGTTGAGATGCTATGCTGAAACGCGCATAAGAAAACCGAGGTCCAAAAGGCCTCGGTTTTTGTTTTTGGTTAAACGCTTAGCGTTTAACCATACGCTGTGAATTTTTCAACTGCGCATAGTCGAGTAGAATCTCCGCGGCTTCCAGTACGTGGGCGCGCTCTGGGGCCATGACTCCGTTATCATCTTCGTCCTGTTCGCCTTGCTCGCCCTCTTCTCGGGCGTCGCTCCACTCTTCAAGTGCTTCTTTGCCGAGCGCCAGGCGGCGCTGGTTCTCCAGTGCTAGCTGCTCGGCTTCTTGCGCCTGCATTTCACGTTCGCGCTGTTCGCGGTTCAAACTGACGCTGACGTGCTGCTCGCGTAGTTGGCGCGCCAGTGTCGACTGCTGCTCTAGGTAGCGAAAGTTAGGGTTGTCATCGGCACGGGACTCATGACGTGTAGTGAGCGTATCTAGGTAGTTTTCCGGCTCACCGTAACGGCGATATTGCACATTCTGAACCGTGTCCCATTTTAGCGCGTTATCCAGGCTGCTTTCGCCAATGCGTTCGGGGTCCACCAAGCTAGGAAAATGAATATCCGGGACAACGCCGCGATTTTGCGTGCTATCGCCCGAAATACGGTAAAACTTGGCACGTGTGAGCTTGATTTCGCCGTGGCTTAAGTCGCTCAGGGTTTGTACGGTACCTTTGCCAAAAGTGGCGGCACCCACGACTAAACCCCGGCCGTAGTCTTGAATGGCACCAGCGAAAATTTCTGAGGCCGATGCCGAAAGGCGATTCACCAAGACGGTAAGAGGGCCGTCGTATAATGCGCCTGCCTCGCTGTCGCCATAAAGCTGAATGCGACCTTCGGCGTCGCGCACCTGCACAGTGGGTCCGCGGTCGATGAACAGCCCCAATAAAGAATTGGCTTCTTGCAGCGCGCCGCCACCGTTATTGCGCAGGTCTAAGACGATCCCTTCAACGTCTGCGCTTTTGAGCTTTTCGACTTCCTTTGTCACATCACGAGTCGTGCTGCGGTAATCCTCTTCACCGGCTTGCCAGGCATCGAAATCAACATAGAACGTAGGAACCGTAATGACGCCGATTTGACGGATGTTGCCGTCACGTTCCACCTCAATGATTTCACTTTGTGCGGCTTGATCTTCTAGGTTCACCGTGTCGCGGATGATTTCAACGACATGCGAGCGTGTCATGTCTACCGCTTGTGCCGGAATCACTTCCAGCCGCACGACAGAGCCTTTTGGGCCGCGAATAAGGTCAACCACATTATCCAGGCGCATACCGATGACGTTGACTATCTCGTCTTCGTCTTCCTGGCCAACACCAATAATTCGGTCGGCGGGCTCGAGTACGCCTGCACGTTCGGCGGGGCCGCCGGGGACGAGGCTGGCGACTTTGACGTACTCACCATCTGCCTGCAGCATGGCGCCGATACCTTCAAGTGAGAGGCTCATTTGAATATCAAAGGATTCACCCTGGCGAGGGGAGAGATAGCCGGTGTGAGGATCGATGGTGCCAGTGACAGCGGCCATTACCAGGCCAAACACATCCTCGGGCTCGGTTTGCTCGATGCGTGAAAGCTGACCTTCATAGCGTTGGCGTAGATTGGTTTCGACTTGTTCATTATCTTGATCGCTCAAGGCCAGGGTTAACGCATCATTTTTGAGTCGTTTTTCCCACAGGGCGTTTAGCTCGCTTTCGTTTCTCGCCCAGGGCGCATTTTCGCGCTCGACTTCTAAGCGTTCATTGCTGTCGAAGTTGAGATCGAGACCTGAATCAAGGCGTGTCAGTAACCACTCTAAGCGTGCTTTACGGCGCGCTTCGGATTTTTCGTGAAGCGCAAAAATATCAGCAAGTTCGCCATCAAATAGCGCGTCAGCAAAGCCACTTTCCAAATGCCGATAGGGCTCAATATCGCGGTGTAAAAGATAGGCGCGTTGACCATCGAGGATATCTAAATAACGGTTAAACGCGTTTTCAGACCATGCGGTATTAAAGTCAATGTTAGCGTAATGGCCATAACGCAGAGAGTCTGCAATTTCTATGGCGACCTGACGTTGTTCATCAGTCGGCTCAAGGGCAATGACGGTCGGGCTAGTGATAACTAGCATCATGGTCAAGGCAATTGAGCGCGAAAGGGTGGTAAACAAGCTCATCAATCAAGCTCTCCCGGATTTGTGTACACTCGCCTACAGACAGCTTATGCGTTATGACCTGTTATCAGCGATGGAGTTGCGAAAATCGCATGGTGAACAACAATGACGTTGACCGAACGCGCATTGTAGCAGGTCGATTGCTTGGCTGAGACTACTTCATTGTGATTTTGCAATACATTGGTGTTTTCATCGCCATGTTGGTTAATCACTGAGTCAATTCATGTTCACCCTAAAAAAGGAACGCTATGCCTAACGCTTTTGAAACTCCGCTATTGGCGCGGTTGTGTGAATTTTTACGCGCCTCGCCTTCCCCCTGGCACGCCACGCACAACATGGCGGCTCGCCTTGAGCAGTCGGGATTTAAACGTTTGCAAGAAACCGCAACGTGGCAGCTAGTACCGGGGCAGCGTTACTTCGTGACGCGTAATGACTCGTCGATTATTGCGTTCCAATTGCCCAAGGGCCGTGTGGAGACGCTGCGTATGGTGGGGGCGCATACCGACAGTCCTGGCTTGCGGGTAAAGCCGAATGCCACGCAGCACAACGCCGGCTGGTTACAGCTGGGGGTAGAGGTGTATGGCGGGGCGTTATTGGCGCCGTGGTTTGATCGCGATTTGGGCATTGGCGGGCGCGTGCATGTGCGCCACGCCGATGGGCGCTTAGAGGGTTTACTGCTTAATGTCGATCAGCCCATTGCCATGGTGCCAAGTCTTGCGATTCACCTCGACCGCGAGGCTAATAACGGTCGTGCTATTAACCCGCAAACGCAAATGGCGCCTGTGTTGATGCAAACTGAGACCGCCGAACTGGCGCCATTGTTGACCACGTGGCTGCACGAGCAGCATGGTTTAACTGATGCTGAGGTCGTGGATTTCGAGCTGAGTTTTTATGATTTGCAAGCGCCGTCACTTATTGGAGTCAATCAGGAGCTTGTGGCTAGCGCCCGCTTGGATAACTTGCTGTCGTGCTTTATGGGGTTGGAAGCGCTGCTGGCAAGCAATGGTGAGCAAGGGGCGCTTTTTGTCGCCAACGATCATGAAGAAGTGGGGAGTGCCAGTGCTTGTGGGGCCCAAGGGCCGTTTCTAGGCGATGTGCTTAAACGCGTCAATGCGCAGGTAGGCGGTGGCAGTGAAGAGTCGTTGATTCAGTTGATTCAGTCATCGTGCATGATTTCCTGCGATAACGCCCATGCGCTGCATCCTAATTTTCGCGATAAGCACGACGAGCGCCACGGTCCTGCTATCAACGGTGGTCCGGTGATCAAGATCAACGCCAATCAGCGTTACGCCACCAACAGTGCAACGAGCGCATTGTTTCGCGATGTGTGCCGTGAGGCCGAGGTGCCCGTGCAGGCGTTTGTGACCCGCGCCGACATGGGCTGCGGTAGCACGATCGGGCCGATTACCGCGACTGAGATTGGGGTGCCAACCATTGATGTGGGGGTGGCGCAGTGGGCCATGCACTCGATCCGCGAAACCGCGGGAACCCGTGACGTGGGCTATTTGACCGATGCGTTGACGGTGTTTCTTAATCGCAAGGTGCTTTAAACGACAAAGTACTAGCGATAAAGTACTGGCCATAAAGTGCTAACGACAAACATTAAACGTAAAAAAAGCCCGCTGACAGAGTCAGCGGGCTTTCGATATTCGGTTGGTGGCTACGCCCTGATTTGAACAGGGGACCCCATCATTATGAGTGATGTGCTCTAACCAGCTGAGCTACGTAGCCATTCAACGGGGGCGAATAATACTCAGCGACACGCCACCCGTCAAGGGTTTGTTGCACGCCAAGAGGCCGTTAGTCCTTTTCCAGGGGTAACCACACCATCGCGGCGCTAATCACGTCTTGGTAGTTGCGGATTCGCTGCACGTAGTGCACCGGTTCATAGCCTCGCGCATAGCCATAGCGAGTCTGTGGGTAGTAGCGCTTGTCAGCCTTAAGCGGTAGTACCTCTTTCATGTCTTCCCAAGAATGCGGATCTTTACCCAGCTCCTGGGCCAGTTTTTGCGCGTCTAACACGTGACCACGGCCAATGTTGTAACTTGCCAGTGCTAGGTAGGTGCGGTCTGGTTCGGGAAGGGTGTCGGGCAGACGCTCGTGGCGGTCGGCTAGATAACGGGCGCCGCCATCAATAGCCGCTGCTGGATTCAGGCGATTATCGACGCCGAGGGATGTCGCGGTGTTCTGGGTAAGCATCATAATGCCGCGCACGCCGGTCGGGGAAACGGCCTGGGGGTCCCAGTGCGATTCCTGGTAAGCCAGGGCGGCGAGCAGGTCGGCGGGCATTCCGGTTTCTTCCTCGGCTTTTAGGAACAAGTCGAGGAAGTTGGGTAGACGCTCGTCGATGCGCTGGTTGAGTGCACGTAGATCGACAAAGTCGAACTCACTGATATAGGCGTAGTAGCGTTGCGTGACCGTCTCGATAGTTTCTTCACCCTCGGCACTTTCCCTCCATTGCTGGGCCATGTTAGCCAACGCTTGGTGGCCAACAGGCAAATACCAGCCCAGCGTATCGCCGCTGGTGAGGTTCATGGCAACCTCTAGGTGTGGGAAGTGGCGGCGTACCACCTGCACAATATTGGAGTCGGCTACGGTGCAATCGATGCGCTTTTCAGCCACCTCGGCGAGCAGCATCTCGGTGGTGCGAGGATCCTCCTCGAAGGCAATGCCCGTGTGCTGATTGACTAGGGTTTCGAGCTTTTCTGCGTAGCTTGAATCCGCTGTAACGCGGATATTGAGCCCCGCCATTTCTTCAATCTGGCGTGGCAAGGGGCGCATATCGCGATGGCACACCAGTTGCTCGACGATGTCGGTGTGGGTGGGACCTTGGGTAAAGTGTCCATCGCGTGAGGGAAGGTGCGTCAGGCCAGCAGCTGCCAAATGAAACTCGCCGTCTTTCAGGGCTTGAAGCACCTCGGAAGTGGAATTGAACAGCGTCCATTCGACCTGCCAATTGTGGGCGTCGGCGAATGACGCGACCAGATCGTGCTCCGGCCCTGCCGGTGTTTCATCACGATCAAGGTAGTAGGTGGTAGCGCTATTGCGCGTGGCAACCTTGAGTGTTTCACCCGGCTCTGGCGGGTCTAGCTGTGTGATGGGCTCGCTCTGTTCGCAGCCCATGAGCATGAACAGCGCCAACAGTGAAGTGGCGATCAACAAACGGGACCGGTATTTAAGACGAGTATCTTGATGAGGGAGGGAGCGTTTGATAGGCATGACATAAACTCTAGCAGGCTTTTGCGCTGCCCGGAAGGCAGCGCGTTAAACGGCGCTAGGCATGCCTATCGATGTGCTAAAAAATATTCAGAAGATGCCCCGCCGGTTACACATTGAAGCGGAAGTGAATCACATCGCCGTCTTTGACAATGTACTCTTTGCCTTCTAGGCGCCACTTACCGGCGTCTTTGGCGCCTTGCTCACCACCGAGTGTCACGAAGTCTTCATAAGCAACCACTTCTGCGCGGATAAAGCCTTTCTGGAAATCGGTATGAATCACGCCAGCGGCTTCCGGCGCCGTCGCGCCTTCTTTTACCGTCCACGCGCGGACTTCTTTGACGCCTGCAGTGAAGTAGGTTTGCAGGCCAAGTAGCGCGTAACCGGCGCGAATAACGCGGTCTAAGCCTGGCTCCTCCATGCCCATCTCATCAAGGAACATGGCGCGCTCTTCATCCTCAAGCTCGGCGATTTCCGCTTCGATTTGGTTGCACACTGGCACGACGACGGCGCCTTCTTCTGCGGCGATGTCGTTGACCACATCGAGGTAGGGGTTATTGTCAAACCCATCTTCGTTGACGTTGGCGATGTACATCGTGGGCTTTAGGGTCAAAAAGCCAAAGCTTTTGACCTGTTGTTTCTCGTCGTCGCTTAGCCCGAAGCTGCGTAGCGGATGCCCTTCGGCCAGGTGCGGCTGGATTTTATCCAGTACGGCCTTGGTGGCGATGGCGTCTTTGTCGCCACCTTTCACGACGCGCACCAGGCGTTGGCTGGCTTTTTCGACGGTATCGAGATCCGCGAGTGCTAGCTCAAGGTTGATGGTTTCGATATCCGCGCGCGGGTCAATCTCATTGGCCACGTGGATGACGTTGTCGTTATCGAAACAGCGTACCACGTGCGCAATCGCCTGCGTTTCCCGGATGTTGGCCAGGAATTTATTGCCCAAACCTTCCCCCTTGGACGCACCGGCCACCAGGCCCGCAATATCGACAAATTCCATCGTCGTTGGGATGACTTTCTCCGGTTTGACGATTGCCGCGAGCTTATCGAGGCGCGGGTCGGGCATGGGGACGATGCCGACATTGGGCTCGATGGTACAAAAGGGGAAATTTTCCGCGTCGATACCCGATTTGGTCAGCGCGTTGAACAAGGTGGATTTGCCAACGTTAGGAAGGCCGACAATGCCGCAGTTAAAACCCATAAGATCATTCCTAGCCGCTTGGGGCGCAGCGCGTATCAATGCGGCAGCGCTACCCAAAGAGAAATTAGTAAAAAGACGTTAGTCACACGAAACCAATCAACGTTGTGACTATTTTACGCTATGCAGGCGGTTCATGGCTTTCGCCCAGTCGCCGCTGAGCGCATGGGGCAGCGTAGCAATGCACTCATCAAGGGCGTGCTCGATAGCGCTTAGTTCGGCTTTACCGGGGCGATTCAGCACGTAGTTAACCACCTGATTGGCACTGCCCGGGTGGCCGATGCCAACCCGCAGACGATGAAACTGCTTTTGGTTGCCCAAGGCGCTTATGGTATCGCGAAGGCCATTATGCCCGCCGTGCCCACCGCCGGCTTTGTAGCGCGCTTGGCCTGGGGGTAAATCAAGTTCGTCATGGGCCACCAAAAGCTGCTCTGGCGTGAGCTTAAAAAACTGGCATAGCGCGGCAATTGAGCCACCGCTGCGGTTCATAAAGGTCGTGGGGTTAAGGAGGTGGATGGTATGACCGTCAAAATTAGCCTTAGCGTAAAGGCCGAGAAATTTCTTTTCCGGCCGCAGTTCCACATGGGCATTTCGGGCAACCGCTTCAACCAGCCATGCGCCCGCGTTGTGGCGCGTGGTGGCGTATTCAGCGCCGGGGTTGCCTAGGCCGATGATCGCTAACACCTGACTCATTTTATCCCCTCTTGACATGCGCAACGGCAAAAAAAATCAAGCGCCGAGGCGCTTGATCATAGCATTACAAGGGCCATGGCGTGCATGGCCCAAGGTGTGCGGTAGTGCTTACTCGGCGCTGGTGTCTTCTTCACCTTCACTGTCGTCCTTGCTTTCACCTTCGTCGTCTTCATCAGAAGCGCGAACTTTCATCTTGGTGATGCTGAGGATGGCGTTGTCGTGATCTTCACCGTGAGACAGGTCAACAGAGGTCACGCCGGCCGGCAGGCTCAGGTCAGACAGGTGCAGCGTTGTGCCCACCTCAAGTGCAGAAATGTCGACTTCCAAAAAGTCAGGCAGATCTTTCGGCAAGCAGCTGATGGCAACTTCGTTGGCCAATACGTGCAGTTCACCGTCTTGGTCTTTAATGCCGACACACGCCTCTTCGCCCACCACGTGAAGCGGCACGTTCATGTTGATTTCGTGCGTGGCATCAACACGCAAAAAGTCAGCGTGCGTCAAAAGTGGCTTGAAAGGATGGCGTTGCAGGTCACGAACAACAACCTGCTCTTCGCTGCCTTCGATGACGAGTTTGATGACAGAAGAGAAGAACGACTCGTCTTCGATCGCCTTGTAGAAAGCGGTCTTTTCGACGGCGATAGACTGCGGCGCTTTTTCACCGCCGTAAATAACGGCGGGGACTTGCTGGTTCGCACGACGCAGGCGGCGGCTCGCACCTTTCCCCAGGTCGTTACGAACAGTGGCGTTCAGGATAAAATCAGACATTAAGGTTGCCTCTTAGTTAAAGTAAGGAAACGCCGCCCCCCGCGACCAGGCGACGACGTTCCCAGGAGCTCTTTGCGAGCCGTGTTTGTCAGGCGATTAATGGAACATCGCGCTGACAGATTCTTCGTTACTCACCCGACGAATGGCTTCTGCTATCAAACCGGCAACGCTTAGCTGGCGGATGCGTCCGCTGCGGCGTGCCGCGTCTGACAGCGGGATGGTGTCGGTCACCACCACTTCATCAAGCACGGAGTTGACGATGTTATCAACCGCGGGGCCAGATAAAATTGGGTGAGTCGCGTAAGCGACCACGCGCTTCGCGCCGTGGTCTTTAAGGGCCTCACCTGCTTTACACAAGGTGCCGGCGGTGTCGATCATATCGTCCACCACCACGCAGGTGCGGCCTTCAATTTCGCCAATGATGTGCATGACTTGCGCTTGGTTCGCCTGAGGGCGACGCTTGTCGATAATCGCCAAATCCGCATTGAGCTGTTTGGCAATGGCGCGAGCGCGAACGACACCGCCCACGTCCGGAGACACAACGACAAGGTCGCTATAGTTCTGACGCTCGATATCATCGAGCAAGATCGGCGAGCCATAGACGTTGTCGACCGGCACATCAAAAAAGCCTTGAATTTGATCGGCGTGCAAATCCATGGTCATGACACGGTCAACGCCGCCCTTGACCATCATGTCGGCGACAACTTTGGCAGAGATCGGTACCCGGGCTGAGCGCACGCGACGATCTTGGCGCGCATAGCCGAAATAAGGCAGCACCGCCGTGATGCGAGTCGCTGAGGCCCGTCGCAGCGCATCGACCATCAGGATCAATTCCATCAAGTTGTCGTTGGTCGGTGCACAGGTGGACTGCAGGATAAACACATCCTTACCGCGCACGTTTTCATTGATTTCGACCGCGATTTCGCCGTCGCTGAATTGACCTACCGTGGCATTACCCATTCGGCTGTCCAAGCTTTCGGCAATCTTATGAGCAAGCTCGGGATTGGCGTTCCCGGCGAAAACCATCAATTTTGACACGCGCAGCCACCTTTGCAGTGTTGGGGATCATGGGAGAAAACGCGGTTTGCCGTTAGATTGGCTGGGGTACCAGGATTCGAACCTGGGAATGCCGATACCAAAAACCGGTGCCTTACCACTTGGCTATACCCCAGTAACATCAAAAAATCTAACAGTTGGGGGCGTTTAACCACCCAGAGCATCATGGAGAGGAGAGCGATTTAGGCCTTTCGCTACCCATGTTGGCCAGTGTTGAGAAGCGTTGCGTGCGATTTGCTTTGCCGCTTCTTGCGTTTCAAACGCAGCAAAAACACAAGCGCCGGTCCCCGTCAATTGGCTGGGCGCAAAACAGTTTAGCCAATCAAGCGCTGCCGCAATCGGCGGATAACGCTTTTTGACCACTGCTTCGCAATCATTGCGCCACGTTGGCGCTCCCCCCTGCAGTGCGCGCGCCATGGTAATGGGCGGGGTGTTGCGTGTCAATTCCGGATCTTGGAAGACCGCCGCCGTGGAGACGCTTACACCAGGATGAAGGATCACGAACCAGGGGGTGTCAAGCGTAACGGACGTCAACTTTTCGCCCACGCCTTCCGCCCAAGCGCTGTGACCTTTGACGAATACCGGGACATCTGCCCCGAGCTGCAAGCCGAGCGCGGCGAGCCGGTCAACGCTTAGGTTCAGCTGCCACAAATGATTGAGCCCAAGTAGCACCGTGGCCGCGTTAGAGCTGCCGCCGCCGAGCCCGCCGCCCATGGGTAGCCGCTTCTCTATTGAGAGGGTAACGCCACGCGGGGTTTCCATTGCGTTATGAAGGAGATGAGTGTTTTGAAGGAGGCGAGCCGCACGCACAACGAGGTTGTGCTCATGGGCGACGTCGTCGATACCTTCGTTGAGCACGATGCGGTGGTCATCACGCGGGGTGAGGCCGATGGTATCGCTTATATCCACAAGCTGAAAAAGCGTTTGCAGCTCGTGATAACCGTCTTCGCGTCGACGGGTAATATGCAGCAAGCGGTTAAGCTTGGCCGGCGCCGGAAGGTAAAGCGTTTTTGTCATGGTGACGATTTACTCCGCGTTTGGTTGCCAGCGGTTAACGACTAAGGTGATGCGCATTTCACCGTACTGCATCACCAGCCGGCGCGGTAACCATAGCGAGTCGACTTGTTCCCAATCGCGGTAGTCAATTTCCCAGCCATCTTGCTTTAGATGTAAAGGAAAGCCGAATTCGTCTGTTTCGAGTTGGTAGGAACTTGCGTCATTGGGCAGGCCGCGCACCCAGTCGGGCAGGGCACGAATGGGCAGCGCCCAGCCCAGCTGCGCTTGCATAAGTGCCTCTGGCGTTGGGGCCTCAAAACGGCCCTCGTTATTGCTAAGCGAAAAGCGTCCTTCGCGGCCCTCAAGCACAGTGCGACCGCCTCCAAAGGGGCCGCTGATCAGCATGCGGAAATAGTGTGGGTATTGGCTCCAGTCAAGATTGGCGCTGGTAGACTCTTCCGGCGTGCGCAAGCCCGCTTTGCCGGCGAGAGACCACGTTTGTAGTGCCTCGACGTCTTGTTGCTGGGCTTCCCATTGGCCTAACTGGCGGCCGCTCTCATCCATGGGTGTTTGTGTTGCACAGCCGGCAAGCAGCATGAGGGTAAGCGCTGCGATGCTTAGGCGTGGCGTAAAGCCAGGTATTAGCGAAAATCGTGTTAGTGAAAACCGCCCTAATGCGCGTTTTGTGAGAGAACCCCCTGAGCGTAAAAACATAAGACGTATTAACTCCTAAAAGTAGGGATAGACAACAGTAGGCTCAAATAAGGTGGCGCTATGGCTGAGAGCCAGGCGGGGTTAGTTCCGGGTGACGTTCCAACAGCGCGTCAATAACAGGGTGCTCTTGCGTATAGGTCATTATCTCAGTGAGAACCTCTCGGGCTTCTTCGGAGCGCCCCATTGCATGTAGCACTTCCGCTAAGTGGGCGGCAACTTCTTGATCGGGCATTAGGGCATAAGCGCGTTCGAGCCAGGGTAAAGCGCGCTCTAGGTCGCCTTGGCGGTAATACACCCAGCCGAGGCTATCCATGACCGCTGGGTTATCCGGGTCGAGTTCATGTGCGCGTTCAATCATCGCCTGCGCTTGGTCCAGGCGTCCGGCAAGATTTTCATCAGCGAGCGTATAGCCCAAGGCATTGAGGGCCATCGCATCGTCGGGATCATTGTGCAAAATCCGCTGAATGTCGGCTTCCATTTGCGCCAGGTCGCCTGCTTCCCAAGCACGCATCGCCCGCTGGTATAAAAGGGCATTATCGTCCGGGGTACGCTCAAGTTCGCGGCTGAGCAGCGCATCGGCTTCTTCTGTTTGGCCCAGTTCGTCAAGCATCTGGACCTCTAGCATGACCAGTGCATTGAATTGCTGATCAAAGCGCATTCGCTCAATGCGCAAAAAGGCACGAGCATCCAGCAAGCGATCTTGGGCAATTAACATGCGAGCGGCTTTAACACGCGCGGGAATAAACTCTTCTCCCTCGCTTACCTGACGATAGTAAAGGAGGGCGTTATCTACCTCATTTTCGGCCTCTGCGATGGCGCCGAGTAAATAATAAGCCAAATTGGGGATGTCGTCCTGGCCGATCAACGGCTGAAGCAATCGCTTTGCCGGGTCACTGTGTCCTTCTTCTAAATAGAGCTGAGCGAGCGCCAGGCGCAAATCATGGCTGCCGCCATGGCTCTCAAGAAGTGCATCGGTTTGCGCCTCGGCCGCGCGGATATTGTTAAGACGAATTTCCGCTTGAGCGAGGAGCAAAATAAAACGCACGTCGCCGGGGTTCAGCTCAAGCCCGCGTTTGGCCGCTTGGCGGGCGTCGGCGTACGCTTGGGTCTCTAATGCCAAGCGCGCTTTGGCGAGCCAGAGTGGAAGGGCGTCCGGCGTTAATGCTTGTGCTTTTTCTAAACGCTGCCGGGCGGCTTGGGTTTCGCCCGCGCTTGCCTCGATAAGCGCGGTAGCGAGGAGTACATCGCTATGATGCGGCAAGGCGTTAGTGTTCGGGGTCGCCAAGTGCTCACGCAAACGGATGAGCAGTGGCTCAAGTGGGGCGCCATCAGCCACGGCAAGCTCTGCTAGGGCGGTTAACTCTCCGTTGTCGCCGGCGCGGGTGATCGCTAGCCGTTGTTCGAGGCTTTCCGCCCAACGTCCTTGCCTGAGGGTAATCGCGGCCAGCACACGTCTTGGGGCGCTATCGCTAGGCGCTAGCTCACGCCAACGCTCGGCAGCGGCTTGCAGAAGTACAGGCGAATCACTAAAGCGGGCAGCAAACGTGGCGCGTTCGGCAAGCGTCGGGCTGGGATAGCGCTGAGAAGCCTCCATATAGCCTTGCGTGGCGGCTTGATAGTTGCCGCGTTGGCCGGCGAGTTCCGCCGCAAGTAAGGTACTCAATCCCTGGGCGTCTAATCCACGGGTAATGGGTGGCGCCGAGTGCATGGGGTCGCTTTCGCTCGCTCTTGCTGCCGTCGTGTCGCCAAAGGAAGGCGCCAGTTGGCAGCCGCTGAGTAAAAATGTCGCGGCCCCAAGCGGTAGTAGGGCGATATTCAAGGCTCTCAAGCGAAGTGGCATGCGTGTCTCGATTTAGTGGCCGGATACTCAGCATAGCGTCTTGCTCAGTGATGGCAAAGTGGTACGCGTCAGATCAAGGTAGGCTGTGATAGAATATCCGCCCGGTTAGCTTGTACCGCAAGCCAATACCCACACGTTTAAGACTGACACACGAGCGAAGACGCCTATCGCATGACGCTTCTTGCCCTGGGAATTAATCATCGTACCGCCACGGTGGCCGTGCGTGAGCAGGTGGCTTTTACACCGGCGCAGTTAGAGTCCGCGCTGGAAGAGTTATGTAGCCTGCCACAAATCAGCGAAGCCGCGGTGCTGTCGACTTGTAACCGCACGGAACTCTACTGCGTCACCGACGCGGCAGGGGAGCAAACCGTGCTCAACTGGTTAGGGCGTTTTCACAACCTGCGTGTGGACGATCTTGCCCGTTGCGCTTACCACTACCTCGATAACGATGCGGCACGCCATTTAATGCGCGTAGCGGTCGGGCTTGACTCCATGGTGCTGGGGGAGCCGCAAATACTGGGTCAACTTAAAGACGCCTACCAACAGGCGCGCCATGCGCGTGGCCTCGGGGGGCAACTTGAGCGTCTTTTTCAGCATACGTTTGCCGTTGCCAAGCAGGTACGTACCGAAACCGGTATTGGTAAAAACCCGGTTTCCGTCGCGTATGCGGCGGTGAGTATGGCAAATCGCATTTTTGACGATTTCAGTCGTTCGCGGGCGCTGCTAATTGGCGCTGGAGAGACAATCGAGTTGGTGGCGCGCCATTTACACGAGGCTGGGGTGCGCGAGTTAACGGTCGCTAACCGAACCCGTGAACGCGCGGAGAAAATTTCCGCCGCATTGGGCGCGAACGCCATTACCCTGAGCGAAATTCCCGAGGCACTGGTTGACGCGGATATTGTGATTTCCTCGACGGCCTCGCCGCTTCCTATTGTCGGGAAAGGGGTGATGGAGCGCGCGCTTAAAAAGCGTCGCCATCGCCCGGTGTTCATGGTGGACATTGCGGTCCCCCGGGATATTGAACCGGAAGTGGGCGAGCTTGCCGATGTCTTCCTTTATACCGTGGACGATCTGCAAGAAGTCATTGAAGAGAACCGTCGTCATCGACAAGTCGCGGCGGATCAAGCCGAATCCCTGATTGAGCACGGCGTCAGTCACTGGCAGCACGAGCGGCGAGTGCGTAACGGTGGAGAGTTGATTCGCGAGTACCGTCGTCACGGCGAAGCGCTGCGGGATTTGTCGCGCGAGCAGGCGCTAGAGCGCTTAGCCCGCGGCGAAGACCCCGCCGCCGTGGTGGAGCGCTTGGCTCACCAGCTGGCCAACCGGTTGATGCACCAGCCTACTCAAGCCATTCGTGATGCCTCTTCTAAAGAAGAGTCGGCGCTACTTGACGCGGTGCCGCGCTTACTGATGCCTCCAAAGCCTGCTTTTGAAACCCATTCACCCGCGAACCCGCGCCGCCATAAGGATAATACGCCCGCATGAAAGAGACGCTGCGCCAACGCCTAGACAGCTTCGTTGAACGTTTTGAAGAGCTTGCGCTGCTACTAGCGGAGCCTGACGTGATCACCGACCAGAAACGTTTCCGTGACTACTCGCGTGAATACGCCGAACTAGACGAACTCGTGACCGCCTGGCAGCGCTATCGCAGCATCGAAAAAGACATGCAGGGAGCTGAACAGCTCGTGCGCGACAGTGACGCGGAGATGCGCGAACTGGCGGAAATGGAACTTGAAGATGGGCGCGAAAAACTTGACGCGTTAGAGATCGAGCTCAAGCGCTTATTGGTACCGAAAGACCCTGATGATGGCCGCAGCGTATTCTTGGAAGTCCGCGCTGGCACTGGTGGTGATGAGGCGGCGCTGTTTGCCGGTGATCTTTTCCGTATGTATTCACGCTATGCCGAGAAACACGGCTGGCGCGTGGAAGTGATCAGCGCCAATCACGGTGAAATGGGCGGCTATAAAGAAATTATCTCACGGGTGAAAGGTGACAGTGTTTACGCGCGGCTAAAATTTGAGTCCGGCGCGCACCGCGTGCAGCGTGTTCCCGCAACCGAATCTCAAGGGCGGATTCACACCTCGGCGTGCACCGTGGCGGTGATGCCCGAAGTCGATGATGTCGAGGATGTCGATATCAACCCGTCCGACCTGCGCGTGGATACCTTCCGTTCTAGCGGGGCCGGCGGGCAGCACGTCAACACCACCGATTCCGCTATCCGCATTACGCACTTGCCCAGCGGCGTGGTGGTGGAGTGTCAAGAAGAGCGTAGCCAACACAAAAACCGCGCCAAAGCGATGTCTCTGCTCGCGGCGAAACTTAAGCAAAGCGCCGAGGATGCCCAACGTCAGTCGCAAGCTGACGCGCGGCGCTCGCTCGTGGGCTCGGGCGATCGTAGCGAGCGCATTCGCACCTACAACTATCCCCAAGGGCGAATTAGCGATCACCGGATCAATCTGACGCTTTATAAGCTCAATGAAGTCGTTAGCGGCGAGCAGCTCGACGATGTGATTGACCCGCTGATCCACGAATACCAAGCAGAACAGCTGTCGGCGTTACAGGGCAGCGAATGACGCTGGATGCATTGCTTGTAGAGGCGACGGCCCGGCTAACCCACGCGGGTTCGGCATCGCCACGGCTTGATGCCGAGGTGCTGCTGTGTCATGTGATAGGGCGCGACCGCACCTGGCTTTATACCTGGGGAGACCGCCCTGGTGAGCGCTGGCAGCGGGCGCGCTTTGCCGCCCTTGTCGCGGCTCGCGCGCAAGGTGAGCCAGTCGCTTACCTGATTGGCACCCGCGAGTTCTGGGGGTTAGCGCTCGCAACCTCGTCGGGTACCCTTATTCCTCGCCCCGACACCGAAACCTTGGTGGAAGCCGCCCTCGCGCGTGCCAACACCTCAAGCGGCACGTTGCTTGACCTTGGCACGGGTACCGGGGCCATTGCGCTCGCGTTTGCTTCTGAACGACCTCACTGGCAAATACAAGGCGTGGATATTCGTCCTGAGGCGGTAGCGCTTGCCACGCGTAATGCCCAAGCCCTCGGCATTGCCAACGTGCGCTTTGAGCAGAGTGATTGGTTTAGCGCGTTTGAAACACAGGTAAAAACGCCGGTGTTCGATATCATCGTCAGTAACCCGCCTTATATCGCCGCGGATGACCCGCATTTAACGCAGGGCGATGTGCGTTTTGAACCACGCTCAGCGCTGGTCGCCGAAAGCGCGGGTATGGCCGATCTGCTTCACTTAGTCGCCTGCGCGCGGCAGTTTTTAGCCACTTTTGGCTGGCTGATGTTGGAGCATGGTCACACGCAAGCCGCTCATGTTCGCGCCGCACTTCGTAAAGCCGGTTATAGCAACGTTGAAAGCGTGTGTGACTTATCAGGGCATGAACGGGTTACGCTTGGGCGCTTGGATAAGTTGATTTAATGACCGTAATGGATCCCGCTGTCAACTACTCGGGGCTAAAGCCTCCGAGCTTGTGACTTAACAAGTTCGCACGGTTGACCAGGGAAAGCGGTACCCAACCCGCTACGTGCTACATAGGGTAAAGACCCACTCCGAGGTGCTTCCTCAGCTTCGGACGCTGGAACGAACCATCATGCTGGCGTCGGAGTGAGCGCCGAAGGTGGCAAGGCGGCGGAAAGCCAATCCGGTGTAGCACATTCCCGAGGGGAGACGGGGCGTAAGCCCCGCGACACTAGGCCCGTAAGGGCGCCAATAGGGAGGAAATCGCCGTGGCGGTTTTCGTATGGGACAAACACAAGCGGCTGTTGATGCCGTGCAGCGAAAAGCGCGCGCGGTTGCTGCTTCAGCGCGGTCGCGCCGTGGTGCATAAACGTTACCCGTTCACGATTCGGCTCAAAGACCGGGTGGGTGGCGACACACAACCCTTGCGCCTCAAGCTCGATCCGGGCAGCAAAACAACCGGGCTGGCCGTGGTGCGTGAGGACGATGACGGGCAGCATGTGCTGTGCCTGTTTGAGTTGGTGCATCGCGGCTTCCAGATTAAAAAAGCCCTGCAACAGCGTGCGGCTTTTCGGCGTCGTCGCCGCTCGGCGAATTTGTGCCATCGTGCCCCGCGCTTTGATAACCGCACTCGACCAGAGGGGTGGTTGCCACCGTCATTGCAGCACCGCGTTGATACGGTCATGGCGTGGGTGCAACGGCTCAATAAGCTGGCGACGATTACGGCACTGGATCAGGAATT
Source organism: Vreelandella vilamensis (assembly GCF_031451755.1). Classification (NCBI taxonomy): domain Bacteria; kingdom Pseudomonadati; phylum Pseudomonadota; class Gammaproteobacteria; order Oceanospirillales; family Halomonadaceae; genus Vreelandella; species Vreelandella vilamensis. The sequence continues at coordinate 40,358 of NZ_JARWAN010000017.1, forward strand.
GGTACGCTTTGATACGCAAAAGCTGGAAACCCCCGAGATCAGCGGCGTCGAATACCAGCAAGACACGTTACTCGGCTACGAGGTGCGTGAATACCTGCTGGAAAAATGGGGGCGTGAGTGCGCTTATTGCGGCGCCACCAACACCCCGCTGGAGATCGAGCATATCGTGGCGCGCAGTCGAGGCGGTTCTAATCGTGTCAGTAACTTGACCCTAAGTTGTCACGACTGCAACACCGAGAAAGATCGCCAGCCGCTTGCCGACTTTTTCGCTACCAACAAAGGGCTCAAGAAGCGTCTGAAAAAATGCGGCCACACTTCTGAGGCGCGGCTTGAGCGAGTGCAGCGCCAGCAACAACGCCCGTTGCGGGATGCCAGCGCGGTCAACACCACCCGCTGGGCGCTATTTAACGCCCTCAAAGTCACCGGCTTGCCGGTCGCCGTGGGTACAGGCGGGCGCACGAAATACAACCAGCAGCGGCTCGGCATCCCTAAAACCCATGCCCTGGACGCGGCGTGCGTTGGCCCGATGGATGCCTTGCACGATTGGCAGATGCCAACGCTAACCATTAAAGCCACCGGACGCGGGAGTTACCAGCGGACACGGCTGGATAAATACGGTTTTCGCCGAGGCATTTTAATGCGCCAAAAGCAGGTACACGGCTTTCAGACCGGCGATATGGTCAACGCCATCGTGCCCACCGGCAAGAAAATCGGTACCCATACGGGCCGTGTCGCGGTGCGTAAAACCGGCAGCTTTAACATCCAGACCGAACAAGGTGCCGTACAAGGCATTTCGCATAAGCACTGCACCGTGATCCAGCGCGGTGATGGCTACGGCTATCACCTTTTACCGGCCATTAACCTGAAAGGAGATGCGGGGCAGGCGGTAGCGTAATCCAGGTCGTGCTTCGCACGACGCGCTATCCCTCCCGGCGCTAAAAGCACCGGGTTTCCCGCGCAAAATCTGATGAAAGCCAAAAACAGAACGCTGGACCGCATTGACCTCAAAATCCTGCGCTGCCTGCAGGAGAACGCGCGTATTTCTTACGTTGATTTGGCCGCTGAAGTGGGGCTTTCCACGACGCCGTGTTTAGAGCGCGTGAAGCGGTTAGAGCGCACCGGTATTATCCGCGGCTATCAAGCCATTCTTGACCCGCGGGCGTTAAAGGCCAATTTGTTAGTGTTTGTTGAAATCAGCCTGGAGACTCAGTCACCGGCGGTGTTTGACGAGTTTCGCCGGGCCGTCGAGACATTGCCGCAAATTCAAGAGTGCCATTTGGTCTCTGGCCATTTTGATTACATCTTAAAGTGCCGGATTCCGGAGATGTCAGCTTATCGGCAATTGCTGGGTGATGTTGTGTTGACCTTGCCCGGCGTGAAGGAGTCAAAAAGTTACGTTGTCATGGAAGAAGTGAAAGAGAGCTTTAGCCTGCACATGCCCGATATTGACGAGCTTGACGACAAAGCGTGAAACACCAAGGTAGAGGATAGCTAAGCGATGATGGATGACCAGGCGCTTTTGCGCTACAGCCGCCAAATTATGCTGCCCGAGGTCGAAATCGATGGCCAAGAGCGTTTGCTCAGCGCCCATGCGCTCGTGGTTGGTGCTGGTGGACTCGGCTCGCCGGTAGCGCTTTACTTGGCGGCTGCGGGTGTCGGTCAGCTCACGGTTGCCGATGCCGATGAGGTCGAAATATCCAACCTACAGCGCCAGATCGCCCATCAGCAGGCAGATTTGGGGCGCAACAAAGCGGATTCAGCCTGTGAAAGTGCCGCCGCGCTTAACCCCGGGTGTGAAGCGGTGGCCATCCATGAGCATGTGTCTGGTGATGCGCTCAGGACGCTGGTGGAACGGGTGGATGTGGTGCTCGATTGCACTGACCGCTTCTCTAGCCGCTATGCGATTAACGCAGCCTGCCAAGCGGCAGGGGTGCCCTTAGTCTCTGGTGCCGCTATTCGTTTTTCCGGTCAGCTCGCGGTGTTTGACCCCCGCGACCCGGCATCTCCTTGTTATGCCTGCTTGTATCCGCCTGATGAGAGCGGCGATGAAGCACTTTCCTGTGCCGAAAGCGGAGTCATGGCCCCGCTGGTCGGCTTGATTGGCAGCTTCCAAGCGGTGGAGGCCTTTAAGCTGTTAAGCGGCGCCGGACGAGTGCATACAGGGCTTTCCACATTTGACGGATTAAGCGGTCAGTGGCGCCATTTTCAGGTTCCCCGCGATCCCGCCTGCCCGGTATGTGGTAAGCCTTGAAACTCTGTAACGGCGAAGAGCCCATCATCGCGCCATTGCCGGAATCGGTCTTACACCGTTTTCCAAGGGCCATAACGGTCGGGTAAATCACGCCATTTAGCCCCTGAGCAAAGAATCCAAAAAATGCCGGTTAGCATTTGGCGGTCATCACGACATGGACGCCCAGTGGCTTTCGCGTGCGATACCACAAGGTCTTTGATGATCTCCGAGCCTTGATCAGAGATTTCGTAACCTCCTGCCATAAATCACCTATGCAACTGCTGCATAGAAAATATTAGCAAAATCGAGTTTTCAGACAAATTATAGTTAAAGCATTTGGAAGACTAAAAATATCACTAAATTTAATTATTCTATTGATTATTTTGGTTGAGTGATTTCTTTCCCATTTCTGATCTTTCTCCTTATTGCATAGAATTTAAATGATATCATGCGAAGTCTGTTTTAGACTGAGACAATAACTAAAAAACACTAACAAGGTGTTTTTTCTTTTACAACGAAAAACGTTTTTAGAGTTTAAAGTTTCTATTTAGTGATCCTTGATATTTATAATAAGTTTTGTGAAATCAAAAGATTTTACAAGACTTAATTTTGATAGTGATGATTGAAACTTAACTTTCTTCAGGCTTTGATATCATGGAAAAAATACTTCGTTTTTGTGACATTCTAATTGCCAGTACGGGTTTGCTCATTGGTCTGCCACTATTTTTATTAATAGCTTTGATCGGCTATTGGGATACAGGCTCTCCTTTTTTCTTGCAAGAACGAGTCGGGTATCGTGGCAGTCCGTTTGTACTGATCAAGTTTCGTACCATGAAGCGTGATACCGCATGGGTAGCTTCGCACCTGGCGGATGCTTCCTCAATAACGCGTTTCGGACGTTTCTTGCGTCGCACTAAGTTGGATGAATTACCTCAGCTATGGAATGTATTGAAAGGAGAAATGAGCTTGGTGGGGCCTCGCCCGTGCTTATACACGCAGAGTGAGTTGATCCAGGAGCGCTTCGAGCGGGGTGTATACAACGCTCGTCCAGGTATTACCGGTTTGGCGCAACTTAACGACATTGATATGTCTACGCCCCTGGTGCTCGCGGAAATGGATCAAAAAATGTTGGCAACCATGGCGCTGCCAGCGTATTTCCGCTATTTGTTCCTGACCGTTCTGGGGCGAGGAAGCGGAGATCGTGTGAAGCTATAACGCATACGAACTCCTGTAATCTTTTAAGGTAAAGAATGCATGCAGGCAATTGCAATCAGCACCTTTCCGCTATTGGTTCCCCTGGGTTATTGGCTGGGAATGGCCATTACTATTATATGGACAATTGCTGTCCTGAATATACGACGGGAGCGTGGCTTTTTAAGGAAGGTAATGGCGCGGGGCGATGGCCCACTGCTGGCGTTATTACTAGGAGTCGGTGTTGTCGAAATGGCGGTAGGTGCTTGGCATTCTACCCTGATGCAAGCCTTGCCATTGGCGGGTGCAGCGTGGCTAGCAGCCCTGGCCTTCGTGATGATCCGTGCTGTACCACCAAACCCTTCGGCATGGTGGGTAGGATTGGCGTTGAGCGGATTGGGCGTGGGGGGATGGGCGGCATGGCAAAAGTGGGGGGTCGGTTTAACCCGAGCGACAGGCCACCCACCGTTACACTCTATCTTCTTCGGCAACCTTGCGCTTTTGGTGGCTGTGCTATGTTTGGCCGGATTGGGTTGGGCCTGGCAGCAGCGATCAACGCGTTTTTTTTGGGTAATGCTTTTACTGGGTGGGGCGATAGGAGGGGGGCTAGCCTCGGCACTTTCCGGCACACGAGGCGGGTGGTTGGCATTACCGCTGATAATATGGGTGTTTTACTACGCTTATGCGCGCTTGTGGCGAGCACTATGGCGTTGGCTGGCACTGAGTATGGTAATAGCCGTGGTGGTGGCAATGTATGTTACGCCATACAGCGGTGTGGAAAAACGGGTGGAAAAAGCGGTGACCGAAATCAATGGCTATATCGCCGGCACCGACTACGGCTCCGTTGGGGCTCGTTTGGAGATGTACCGTGGTGCATTTTGGTTGATTGGTGAACGACCCCTAGTGGGATATGGGCATCAAGGTTTTCATCCCGCCATGCAGCGTCTAGAGGCGCAAGGCGTACTAAGTCCTGAACTAGGAAATTACTGGCATGCACACAACGACCTTCTGGATGCCTGGGTGCGCAAAGGCTTGCCAGGCTTTTTGATGACACTCGGCCTTTATCTCATGCCTATTTGGCTTTTTTTCTCAGGATTGCGTGCCAAAAGTGCTATTCAGCGCGCTTATGCCGTGGCTGGCATGTTACTGCCAATCGCGTTTATGAGTTTTGGTTTGAGCTATTCTTTTTTTGCATATCCGGCAGGAATTGCAGTGTATGCAAGTTGGCTAATCTTTATTTGGGTTCACGTTTCTGAGAAAGTGCCGCATTATCATCGCTATGTATACTCTAACGAAAAGCCTAGCGGCTATATTGTTGATGCCGATGCCTCTGATGGCAGTCATTTTTACCCTCGGATGGTGGATTCGTAAGCTAGGGAGATATCGCCTAGGGGGCAGCCTTATGACGCTAGCCATGCTTTTGCTATTGCTGGCGGCATGGGCGCCCGTTGCAGACAATCTGTTAGTGCCGTTGGAGTCTCAATATCCTGCCTGGGAGAAGTGGCCGGAAGACCGGAACATAGAGGCAGTGGTAGTGCTAGGGGGTGGATGGCAACCAAATCGCCCGTGGTCCATAACTGGCAGATTTAGCGAAAGTTCAGGGGTGCGTCTGATGGAAGGTCTGCGGCTGTGGTATCAACGCCCAAGCTTGCCACTTGTGGTGTCAGGGGGTGGCGGGAATTCAGAAATGACGATGGCCCACGGCTATGCCGAAGCCGCCGAGGCATTGGGCGTGCCCCGAATGCGTATCATGACACTGGTATCGCCCACTGATACTGCCGAAGAGGCCAAAGCGGTGCAGGCCTTGTTCGGCGAAAATGCACAAGTATTACTGGTGACCTCCGCGTCTCATATGCCGCGCGCGATGCGGCATTTCGAGGCGGCAGGTTTGTCGCCATTTGCCGCACCGACCCATTATCTGGCGGATCGAACTGAAGGGTTGGGTCTGGCTTATTGGCTACCTTCTGCAAGTGAGTTGCGCAAGACAGAAAGGGCCATCTACGAAGCACTTGGTCTTCTTGCCGTTCGGTGGGAGCACTAACTATTTTATCGGAAATTGTCCTTCTGCTTATCCAGGAGATAAGTAAGCCATGTTCGAGCGTATTTTAGTGGTGTGTACCGGCAATATTTGCCGTAGTCCTGTAGCTGAGGCATTTCTTCGACAGCGGTTACCCGAGCGCCGGATCAGTTCCGCCGGTTTGGGCGCCCTGGAAGGTAAGCCTGTATCACCACTTGCCCGTCAGTTGGCCGAAGCCGATGGTCTGGATGTTAACCATCATCAGGCACGACAACTAACAGTGGCAATGATACAAGAGGCCGATCTCATTCTGGTGATGACCGAGCGTCAGAGGCGGGCGGTAGGGCAACAAGCACCCCAAGCCTTGGGCAAGACACTATTGCTTGGACGTTGGTTAGATAGCGGCAAAGGACAAAATATTCCCGATCCATACCGCAAGTCCACGGAAGTTTTTGAACATATACATATGTTATTGAAAGATGCCTCTCTCGCTTGGGCGGAAAAACTCTAGCCAGCGACACTACAAACGGTTTTGCGGGCACAATCCCGTGCGCTGTGTGAATGTGATGAACTTTATCGTAAGCGGCAGGGACGGGGCATGAGGCCAAGCAACGGGCCGGGTATGAACACCAAAACGGTCAACTCACCAACAAGGTCGCGCGTTCTCCTCCGATAAGGCGCTATTCTTGTGGGTAGTAGGGAGATAGTAGGGAGATAGTAGGGAGATAGTAGGGAGATAGTAGGGAGGTAGTTGGAGGATAGTTGGAAGATGGTCGCTTCAAAAAGGGTTGCCGCTAGCTGACAGCCTTCATTGACAAAAGGAAAGGGGCCTTGGCGGGTAACGACGCCCCGCTTTCTCTTTTACCTGAAAGCCGAGGGTCTCGTTTATGGAGCAAGTATCGAAACCAACGCAAGCAAGTCGACCGTCCTGGTACGTTATTCAGTGCAAAGGCGGCGAATCTTTTCGTGCCGCCGAGAACTTAGCCAATCAGGGGTACGACGTGTTTCACCCCGTGATGAACATACCGCGCAAGCGCAACGGCAAACTCATCACGCTCAGCGAACCGCTGTTTCCGTATTATCTGTTTATCCGGCTGGATCAAATCGTCAGTAACTGGCGCCCCCTTCGTTCCACGCGTGGCGTGTTGCGATTGATCACTTTCGGCAATATGCCGATTCCCGTGGCGGATGCCTTGATTGACGCCATCAAAACGCATCCACACCAGCAGAAAGGCATACACGACTATTTCAGCCCAGGCGATAAAGTGACTATTACAGAAGGACCGTTTAAGGAGCTAGCCGCGATTTTCAAGCACACCAAGGGCGAAGAACGCGCGATCGTGCTGCTCAATATGCTGCAACGCCCGCAAGCCATTGAAATAAGCGTGCACCAGTTAAAGAAGTAGTGCCAAAGCCACGCCGCCAGGCGGGCGTAGCCAGAAAGGCATCCCGGCATGTTGACGTGCCTTGGGAACAAGTACCGTCGCAGGACGGAAGCGGGAAGTGGCAAAGTCAAGAGCCAGGTTCGCGGCGATGAACCATGTCGTCGGCTGCCATCGTATTTCCGATCCTCGCCATAACGCTTGTGCGTTTGGCTAGCGTTTTTGTCAGCCACCTGAAACTCTTCTTGTTCTACCACCATTGTACGCCTTGGCAGGGGGAGTTCGCCTAAGCCAGCGCCGCCAGGCGGCAATCGGCCCCCATCCTATACAGCACCGTCATCGCCCCTCTTACCCTTCCTCCAGCTCTCCTTCGCGCTGCAAGATACTCCTAGTGTATTGCAATATTATCCAAGCGTAACTGAGTTGTATCTGCAATCATTATTTGTGTGAGCGATTGAAGCTTTTGTCGCTCCACAACGGCACTGTGCAGGTTTGATGACTTAACCCTAGGAGAATTGTCATGAACAAGCTAATGCAAGGTATCGAGCGTTTCTGGAAAGAAGAAGAAGGTACCGAGGTAGTGGAATGGGCCTTGGTAGGAGGATTGATTGTGGCAGTTGGTGCCGCACTCTTCATCACCATCGGTGACAACGTTGCTACCGCACTCGGTTTTCTGGCAGAGCAGACCGATGCAGCGGCGACCGCTGTTGGGACTGCTGCTACTGCTGCTGAAGGCGAATAAGGCCAAGGATCAAGTTTTTGTATGATGTATAGGCGCCGGAGTTCCGGCGCCTCCCTTCATTCTCAGCTGCCGAGGAAATGTCCATGCCGTTTGATTCTCTCCTGATGATGTCGGCCATAATGCTGTTAATTGTGCTGGCAATGATTTTGGATTTTCGTCAACGGCGCATCCCCAACGCACTCGTTCTGGCCGGGGCCGCTACTGGGCTGCTGTTGCAGGGTTTACTGGCAGGCCCAAGCGGTGTCCTGGCCGCCATCACCGGGTTGCTGGTGGGGTTGGCGATCTTGATGCCTGGCTACCTGATGGGCTTTACCGGCGCGGGTGACGCTAAGTTGATGGCGGCAATCGGCACCTTTTTGGGGCCGTTGGGCGTATTGCAGGCGGGGCTCGCCAGCATTGTGGTCGGCGGAATCATCGGCATGGGCTTTGCCGCATCGGCCCTGTTCAACAGCCATACCGTCTCACCTTGGGGCCGCTACGGCCTGATGATGAAGACACTGGTAGTAACGGGAAAGCCGCTCTATATCGCGCCGCAAGAGGGCGAGGTAATGGGCAAGAAGTTTCCCTTTGCGGTGTCGATTGCTATCGGTACTACTGCCTGGATGATCTGGCAATAGCCGCTGGTAGGTTAAAAGGAAATACAACGGTAAAAACGGAACTCTAGTGGCCATTGCCAGGCCTTTCGCCTGCAAGTTAAAGATTTGTAACAAAATGTGAGGTCGAGCCATGCTTAAGGAAGCGTTGACGACAAGCGGCAGCGGCGCAAGCCATCCGGCGGCGCAGCGGGCGCCGCGCCCCGGCACGGTGGCGGAGACCGGCTTGTCGCTTTTGTATCTCGGTGATCTGCTGATCAAGCAGCTCTTCGAGCAGGGCGTGCTCGACCTGCACCAGCTTAGCCGCGAGAGTGCCCTGGCCGGCAGCGTGGTTGAAGAGGTGTGCCGCTTTCTGCGTGAGGAGGGGCGCGTGGAGGTGCGCGGCCAGGGCGCAAGCGGCGCGCTGCGCTTTGCCCTTACTGATCGCGGCCGCGCCTCGGCGTTGGAGGCGCTCAACCGCGACGGCTACAGCGGCAAGGCAGCGGTTACTCTTGAAGAGTACAGCGCCCGGGTACGCGAACAGGCGCTTAGCGAAGTGGGTATCAACCGCGACTCGGTGATGCAGGCCTTCGCCGATACCGTGATCGACCCGGCGCTGCTCGACCAGCTCGGCCCGGGCCTGCACTCAGGCCGTGCCATGTTCATCCACGGCCATGCCGGCACCGGCAAGAGCTATATCGCCAGGCGCCTGGTGCGGCTGCTGCCCGGCGACGTGCTGGTGCCCCACGCTATTTTGGTGGGTGGCAAGGCGCTACGCTGCTATGACCCTGCCGTACACAAGGCGCTGGACGACCCGGCCGAGGCGACGCCCGCTACGCAGCTCTACCTGGAACAGGGCCACGACCCGCGCTACGTGCGCTGCCACCGGCCCTGCGTCATCACCGGCGGCGAGCTGAGCATGGCGCGCCTTGAAGTGCAGTACGATTCTGCCACTCATATCCATCAGGCGCCGGTGCAGCTGCTGGCCAACAACGGCATGCTGGTGATCGATGACCTGGGGCGCCAGCAAATGACGCCCACCGAGCTTTTCAATCGCTGGATTGTGCCGCTGGAAGAGCGCCGCGACTTCCTGGCACTGAGTAACGGCTACCACTTCAGTGTGCCCTTCGACGTGGCGCTGGTGTTTTCCACCAACCTTGACCCGCTCTCGCTGGCCGATGCCGCCTTTCTGCGCCGCATCGGCTACAAGATCCGCTTCGCGCCGCTGGAGCGCGAGGCGTATCTGGCCATCTGGCGGCAACAGTGCCAGGCCCAGGGGCTGCCCTTCGAAGCAGAGCTCGCCGACTTCGTGATCGATGAGTTGCATACGCGCTTCGATACGCCGCTGCTCGCCTGCCATCCCCGCGACATCCTGAGCCTCGCCCAGGACCAGCTCGACTACCAAGGCCGCAACGCGCCGGATCGCGAGATTCTGCGCTGGGCCTGGCAGACCTACTTCGGCGACTTCTCCGATGTCTCAAAGGGGCATCATGAGGGAGAAGCTGCCACTAACCGGAGGGATGCACCATGAAACGCAAGGGTATTTTCGCCATGTTCACGCTCTCGCTGATCATGGCGCTAGGGGCTGCCGTGGTGGCCATGAGCTGGATGCAGAAGCAGGGCGACGACGAGGAGGGGCCAAATGATCTCGCCCAGGTAGTGGTAGCGACGCTACAGGTGCCTTTCGGCTCCACCGTGGAGGCCTCGGATCTCAAGATGGTGGCCATGCCCCGAGCGTTGGTGCCGCCCAACAGCTTCAATGACATCGAGAAGGTGGTGGGGCGGGTCAACAATCAGGTGATCTATCCCGGCGAGATTGTGCTGGAAGGTCGCGTTTCCGAACACCTAGGTGGAAGCGCACTGGCCGCGTTGCTCGAACCCGGCATGCGTGCCATGAGCGTGCGGGTCGATGACGTGGTGGGCGTGGCCGGTTTCCTGCTGCCCGGCAATCGGGTTGATGTGGTTTCCACAAAGCGCAACGGTAACCGTAATAGTGTCGAGACAAAGACGGTGCTGAGTAACCTCAAGGTGCTGGCGGTGGATCAGATCGCCGGCCAGGAGCGCGATAGCCCGGTGATCGTACGCGCCGTCACCCTGGCAGTCACCACCCAGGAAGCCGAAATACTGGCCGAGGCTACCCAGGAGGGAAAGGTGCAGCTCACCCTGCGTAACCCCCTGGAACAGGCGGAAGAGAACGACATAATGCTGGCCCAGCGCAAGACCCTCAATCTTCCAGAAATTTCGGAAGTCGAGGCACGTGCCGAGCCCGCGCAGCCACGGCGTGCCGCTCCAGTGCAGCGTCGCGTGGATGTGCTGCGCGGCACCCAGATGAGCAGCGTCAGCGTACGCCAATAGGCTACCAACACAACAGGGGAGAATCGCTATGATGATCAAGGACAAATACAGTAAACATCACGAGGTTATCAAGTGGTTGGCCCTTGTGTTGGTGGCGCTGCTGACGGCGGGTTGGGGGCTGGAGCTGGCGGCCCAGCAGCAAAGGCTAGATAACGACAATGCCCGTCGCGTCTCCATGCCGCTGGAAGGGCGGGCGGTAACGGTAGCCGTGGCGATCAACAAGGGGCAGGTATTGGAGTTCCCTCGCCCGGTGCGGATGGTTTCGGTGGGCAACCCCGATATCGCCGACATCGTGGTGATGGGCTCGCGTCAACTCTATGTATTGGGCAAGTCCACCGGCACCACCAACGTCGTGCTATGGGATCGCTCCGAAAGCGTCAAGGGCTCGCTCAACGTTACCGTCACCCATGACCTGGAGACGCTTAAGAGCAACCTGCACGAACTGCTGCCCGGCGAGAGCATCCAGGTGCGCTCCACCCAGGAGGGTATCGTGCTCAGCGGCGAGGTTTCCAGCGCCGCGCGGCTGGAAACCGCCCTGCGCTTGGCCAACCGCTACGCCGGCAGCGAGGAGGGCGCCGTGCTTAACCTGATGCAGGTGGGCGGCGCCCAGCAAGTGATGCTCGACGTTAAGGTGGCAGAAGTGTCGCGCTCGCTGGTCAAGCGCCTTGAAGCCAATTTTAACGTGTTTAATGTCGGCTCCTCGGCGCTGCGTCTTGGTGGCGTCAGCGGCGGTGCCAGCTTCCCCGATGCTGTTTTCGAGGGGGCGGAGGGACTGGGAGGCAGGATGCCGATATTCGGTGATGGCACGCCGGTTGGTCCTGTCATCGATGAGTTTGCCCCGGCCACCGCCACCATTGCTGATACCGGCATTTTCGCCAGTTACCAGCGCGCTGACTACCTGCTCAACCTAGTGCTGGATGCCGCCACGACTGAAGGGGTGGCCAAGATTCTTGCCGAACCTAACCTCACCACCCTTACCGGTCAGCCGGCCCAGTTTCTGGCCGGCGGCGAGTTTCCCATTCCCGTTCCCCAGGGCGACGGCCAGGTGGCCATCGAACACAAGGAGTTCGGCGTGGGGCTTGGCTTTCTGCCAGTGGTACTGGATTCCGGCACCATCAACCTTAAGGTGGATGTCACGGTCTCCGATCTGGTGCCGGCCAACAGCCTTCAGGTGGGCGTGGGCAGCGGAGTGAGTGCGCAGTTCTTCGTGCCGGCGCTGACCAAGCGAAGTGCCAGTTCTACGGTGGAGTTGGCCACCGGCCAGACCATCGCCATTGCCGGCATGCTCAACGAGAGCCTGCGAGAGAACGTATCCAAGCTGCCTGGCCTCGGTGAAGTGCCGCTGCTCGGGGCCCTGTTTCGCAGTCAGGAGTTCGTTAAGGAGCAGACAGAGCTGGTGATCTTCGTCACCCCACGCCTGGCGCGCTCCTTCGAACCGCAGCAGGTACGCCTGCCCACTGGTTCCTTCGTGCCGCCGAGCGACCTGGAGTTCTATTTGCTAGGCAGCTTTCAGCCGATCAGGGAGCGAGGTAACCCATGGCCGCGTCCAACGAGCCTGGACCTGGAACTGATGACGAGCCGCCGTGAGGGCGGTACCGAAGGGAAGTTCGGCCATGACCTCTGATCGCTATGTGTTCCCTTTTACCGGCTCGGGAGAACGCGCCATGTTCCATTCCACTTTACGTCGTCCGTCCACTAGGGCAAACGCCACCATACTTTGCCGCTTGGGGCTAGCCGTGGCCGTCACGGTGTTGCTGGCGGGCTGCACGGCACCGCGCCCAGGCGCCGACCTGCCTCCCTTTGGCGATAGCGTGCGCCACACCAAGCAGATCCAGACTTACCAACTCGGTGATGAGGTGACGCCACTGAGCGGCGACAAGGCGGCCGAGGCAATGCGCACCTATCGTATCGCGCCGGTGGGTGGCGGTCAGGCACCCACTTCCACGCAGTGAACATATTCAGGGCATTTATTCATAACAGTTTTAATGACAGGTAGGTGACACCATGCGCAAACGGCTCGAGATATTGTTAGCGGGAAGGGCCCAGGAAGAGCTGAAAGCTCTGGAGTCGCTACTGCGCAGCCAGAGCGATATCGAGGTGCTTTCCCGGCTGATGATTAACGGCAACGTCGACCCGTTAGCCGGTGTCGCCCCGCTACCCAATGCCCTAGTGCTGTTAGTCGGCGATCACTGGGAGGCGGAGTTAACGGCGCTGTGCGAGCGCCCGGCCAGCGAGCGCCCACCACTGCTGGTGGTGGGGCCCAAGGGTAACGTGGAACTGATTCGGCTCGCCATGCGTGCCGGAGCCCGGGACTTCTTCTCACCGCCCATCGACGATGGCGAAATCATCCAGTTTTTGCGTGAACTCTCCCGCGATCGCCCGCTGGAGCCGGGCCGAGCTTCGCGCACCACAGCAGTGATCAACGCTAAGGGTGGCTCTGGTGCCAGCCTAGTGGCGGCGAATCTGGCGCACTGTCTGGCGCGCTGGGAGCGCAATACCGTGCTGGTAGACATGGACGTGCAGTTCGGCTCGCTGCCGCTCTATTTCAATATGGTGCCCGATCACGGTCTAGTGCGCGCGCTGGAAGCTGCCGACAGCCTCGATACTCTGGCGCTGGAGGCCTACTTGCAGCGCCATGAGAGCGGGCTGGCGCTGCTCGCCTCCTCGCCGGGGGACCACCTAGGGCTCAGCGAGGTGCCCGAGTCGCGGGTCGAGCAGTTGCTGCAGGTGCTCACGCAGGCCCATGAGGAAGTGGTGGTAGATCTGCCGCGCTGGTTCAACGGCGCTACCGCCTGGGTGCTGGAGCACGCTGATAACGTGCTGGTGGTGATGCAGCAGAGCGTGGCCCACCTGCACGATGCCCAGCGACTGCGCGACATCCTTGTCCATGAACTGAGGATTTCCCCCTCGCGGATCAGCGTGGTGGTTAACCGTTATGACAGAAAGCACGATGTCGACCTCGGTGCCATCGGCGATGCCCTGCCAGGACTAACGCTGCGCACCCTGCCCAACGACTTTAAGCGTGCCAGCCTCAGTATCAACGTGGGCAGCCCCTTGCACGACATCGCGCCCAAGGCACCGCTCACCCAACAGATCAAGGGGCTGGCCGAGGCACTGGACGCCCCGTCGCCGGGCGCTGGCCCGAGCCGGAAGCGCTCGCTGTTGAGCTGGGCTCTGCCCGGGCGACACTAAAACACCGTCGTCACTAACAAGAATACGGAGCATTTACCAGGAGAACGGCCATGAATCTGCGCGAGCGTATGAACCCTGAAACCGAAGGCGAGTTGCGCGCCGGCTGGGCGAGCCGTGTCGCCGGGCGGCTGTCGCGGGAAGAGCAGGAGTACAAACAGCAGCTCTTTCGCAAGCTGGTCAAGGTGATGGATTTGACCCTGCTGAGCAGTCTGGACGAGCGCGAGGCGCGCCTGCAGGTGCAGCAGGTGTGCGAGTCGCTGATGAGCAAGGAAACGCTGCCCTTCAACGCCGGAGTACGCCAGCGCATCGTCAGCGAACTGCAGGACGAAGTGCTGGGTCTGGGGCCGCTGGAGACACTGCTTGCCGACAAAACGATCTCCGATATTCTGGTCAACGGTACCACGCCCATCTACGTTGAGCGGCGCGGCAAGCTTGAGCAAACCGAGCTGCGCTTCGACAGCGACGCCCACCTGATGAGTATTATCGACCGCATCGTCTCCAGCGTGGGGCGACGTATCGACGAGTCATCCCCCATGGTGGATGCGCGCCTCAAGGACGGCTCGCGGGTCAATGCGGTGATTGCACCGCTGGCCATCGACGGTCCTATGCTCTCCATCCGCCGCTTCGCCGTGGAGCGCTTGGACGCCAACAGCCTAGTGGAGTACGGCAGTATTTCGCCGGAGATCGCCCTGCTGATGGAAAAGGTGGTCAAGGCGCGGCTCAACGTATTGGTCTCCGGCGGCACTGGTGCCGGTAAAACCACCCTGCTCAACGTACTCTCGGGCTTCATTCCCCGAGATGAGCGGATCGTCACCATCGAGGATTCGGCGGAGCTGCAACTGCAGCAGCCCCATGTGGGGCGTCTGGAGACCCGTCCGCCTAATATCGAGGGCAAGGGCGAGATCAGCCAACGTGACCTGGTACGCAACAGCCTGCGCATGCGCCCCGACCGCATTGTGGTGGGCGAGGTGCGCGGCGGCGAGGCCTTCGACATGCTGCAGGCCATGAACACCGGCCACGACGGTTCGCTGACCACCATCCACGCTAACACCCCTCGCGACGCCCTTACACGCATTGAGAATATGGTAGCTATGAGCGGCTACCAACTGCCACCCCAGGCGCTGCGCTCGCAGATCGCCTCGGCCATCGACGTGGTGGTGCAGATCGAGCGCCAGGAGGATGGCGTGCGCCGCCTGGTCAGCGTGCAGGAGGTAAACGGCCAGGAAGGCGAGATTATCACCATGTCGGAGATATTCCGCTTTGATCGTGAGGGTGTCGATGCCGATGGAAAGGTAATCGGCCGCTATGTGGCCACTGGCGTGGTGCCAGGCTTCCACGATCACCTCAAGCGGCGCGGGCTCGACCCTGGTTTGGAGATCTTCCAGAACACAGGAGGGTCGCGGTCATGGATCTGAGCAGCCTTATGGATATCAAGTTCTCCGACCAAACGATCGTCATCGGCATGGTGTTCATTGCCGCCTTCTTGCTGATGCAGAGTTTCCTGGTACCCGCCTTTGGCGAAAACCGTCAGGCGCGAAAGCGTCTAAAGAAGCGATTACGGGCGATTTCCAGCGAGGCCCAAGCTTCCGGCGAGGTCTCGCTAATGCGGCGCAAGTACCTGCACAAGCTCTCGCCCCTGGAACGGGCGCTGGAATCGCTGCCGGGAATGGAGCGTCTGGAACAGCTTATCGAGCAGGCGGGCAAGGAGACGCCTGCCTATCGCGTGGTGCTCTACTCGGTCTGCCTGGGCGGTGTCAGCGGCGTGGCGGGTTACTTTTTGCTGCCTCAGCCTTTGCTTGGGGTGCTGCTGGGGGTGGCCGTGGCGGCGTTTCCCTTCATGCGCCTACTGCGGCAACGCAGCCAGCGCCTGACTCACTTCGAGGAGCAACTGCCCGATGCGCTAATCATCATGGCCAGGGCACTGCGTGCCGGTCATCCCTTCAGCGATGCCATGAACCTAGTGGCCGAGGAAATGACCGAGCCCCTCGCGGGGGAGTTTCGCACCACCTTCATGGAGATCAACTACGGCGGTGACGTTCGCGGTGCCATGCTCGGTCTGTTGCGGCGAGTGCAGAGCGTGACGGTGATGATCTTCGTTACCTCGGTGCTGATCCAGAAGGAGACCGGCGGCAACTTGGCTGAGTTGCTCGATGGCCTGGCCGCCGTAGTGCGTGACCGCTTCCGCTTTCATCGCAAAGTGAAGACGCTCTCCGCCCAAGGGCGGATGGCAGCCTGGATTCTCTCATTACTGCCGTTTGTACTGGCGGGTGTGCTCACGTTGGTCTCGCCTAACTTCATTCCCATGCTGACCCAGGATCCGATCGGGCGGCAACTGGTGATGGCGGCCTTCGTGATGATCGTTATTGGTATTCTGTGGATGCGCAAGATTGTGCGCATCGAGGTCTGAGGAGGGTAGGACATGGACGCTTTAATGCAATGGTTGCAGCCGTTTAGCAACACTCTCGACGATCCGAAAGCATTGCAGCTGATCTTTGCTAGCATGCTCGGCCTGGCGATCTTCGCACTGTTGATTGCTGTGACGTTCGTGGTGATGGGGTTCTCCGATCCATTGCGGCAACGATTGCGCAAACTGGAGACGAGTTCTGCAGGAGCGGTAACAGGGGAGGCAGGGGCTAGCCAGTGGTTGGGCCCTATGGGGGAACGGCTGGTGCCGACCGAAGAAAAGTCCAAAAGCCGTATCGCCCGTGAGCTGCAGCGTGCCGGAAAACGCTCTCCTGGGGCGGTCAATGTCTTCTTCGGCGTGCGCCTGCTGCTCACTGTGGTCCCGCCGATCTTGCTGCTAGTGCTATTGGTGCCTTTCGTACGCCTGGATCCGGTTTTCAGCATGGTAATGGTCGCTGGCTCAGCGATCACTGGCTACCTGCTGCCGCGCTTCTGGCTGGAGCGAACCATCAAGCGCCGCACCCGCTTGCTGCGCCGAGGCTTGCCGGATGCGCTTGATCTGTTAGTGGTTTGCAGCGAGGCAGGCCTAGGACTGGGGGCAGCCATCCAGCGTGTGGCCCGTGATCTCGAGATCAGCCATCCCGAGCTGGCCGAAGAGTTGCATCTCTTTGGTCTGCAGACCCGCGCCGGCATGGATAATAAATCGGCGCTGCGCGACCTAGAGGAGCGCACCGGTGTTGACGACATTCGCGGCCTGGTAACCACGCTGCTGCAGAGCATGCGTTTCGGCACCAGTATTGCCATGACATTGCGTCTCTTCGCTGTGGAGTTACGTGACAAGCGTACCCAGGAAGCGGAAGAAAAAGCGGCAAAGGTGAGCACCAAGATGCTTTTCCCACTGATATTTTGCGTCTTTCCTAGTTTCTTCGTGGTGGCCCTGGGGCCGCCCCTGCTGGGCGCCATGGCGGCTCTTGCCGGGCGCTAATGGCGTGGCTTCAAACCAAAACGATAATCAACAAGGCTTCAGGGAGAATCACATGAAATCCACATTTAGAATTCCGCTAATTTTTACCGCGCTGGCCTTGATCCTAGGAGGGTGTGCCAGTAATTCCCAGCTTCAATCAGGCGCAGATCCCTACGCAGCGCTGGGCAACAGCAGTTCGGTGGAGTACAGCACGGCCTTCCCGGTTGCCTCGCCAGAAGAGGCCTACCGTAACGGTGCCGGGGCGATGCGTGCTGGCGACCCCGACCGAGCCCTCTTTGAATACCTGCGTGGGCTGCGGATGGAGAGGCGCCCCCAGGCCGATCCGCTCTACCGAGTGGGCATCATCCACCATGGGCGCGGTAACCACGACTTGGCCGAGAAGGCCTACCTCTGGGCGCTTGCGCTCGACGGCAGTCATATCGGGGCGCGCACGGCACTGGGCGTGGCGCTGCTAGAGCAACGCAAGTTCGATCAAGCAGAGGAGCAGCTGCAGCCGTTGGCAACCCGCCGTGATACGCCCTGGCAGGCGCATAATGCCCTGGGAGTGATTGCCGACATGCGTAGTGATTACAGTTTGGCGCAAAGCCACTATGAAAAAGCGCTGGAGGTGAGGCCCAGCACTCCGCTGGTTCTCAACAACCTAGGCTATTCACGCTATTTGGCCGGCGATTGGCCGGGGGCACGCCAGTCACTGCGCCGTGCGGTGAGTGTCAACCCCGGTTATGAGTTGGCCTGGCGCAACCTCGGCCTGGTCTACGCTCGTGAGGGTGACTTCGAGACGGCTGTTGAGGCGGTGGCGCGCAATGGAGACCGCGCCAAGGCCTACAACGATATCGGTTATATTTCGATGCTGGAAGGGCGCTACGACGATGCCATGGGCTTCTTTGAGGAGGCGATGCGTCTCTCGCCGGCCTACTACGTCACCGCCAGCGAGAACGCCCAGAACCTGGACAACATTAGGCGGCGTAGCGGTGGCGTTCGCGCCAACTGATAGCCACGTAACCAGACTTTTCCGCGGAGGAAGAGATCATGAAGGGACACAGATTGCAGGGCAGGTCGCTACACCGACAGCAGGGCAGTGAGACCGTGGAGTTTGCTATCTCGTCCATACTGTTGTTCCTCCTGCTCTTCGGCATCATCGAGTTCAGCGTGGCACTTTTCGACAAGGCAACGCTTACTAACGCCAGCCGCGAAGGGGCCAGAACAGGAATTTTGTTCAAGCCGCAGCCGCGGGATATTGCTGCTGAAAATGCGGCCATTGAGCAAGCGATTCGTGACTACGCCGAGGAGTATTTAATTTCGCTCGGCGGACCGGCGGAAATGGCTATCGACATTCAGCGCTCTGACGCCAATATGCCGCCCGGCAGCGATGTCGTCGTCACCGTTAACTATCCTTACGAGTTCCTGCTGCTGCCTGGCTTTGTCGGCACCTTGGGCGGCATTCTAGAGCTTTCCTCCACCACTACCATGCGAGCGGAATAGCCATGAACATTAAACAATCACGACGTTCAAGTTGGCGCTTTGGCTCTCCGCAACGTCAGAGTGGTATCTCCATTGTTTTGGTGTCCTTGTCGCTCTTCATGCTGATGGCCTTCACGGCACTCTCGGTGGATGGTGGCAATCTCTTCGTGGCCAGAAACGAGTTGCATAACGCCTCTGATGCCGGAGCGCTGGCAGGAGCGCGCTTCCTGTACACCAGCGATGGCAGTGCGGTGAACGCTGGGGCCAATCAGGTCGCTACCGATGCGGCGGAAGCCAACAACAGTCAGAACGAGACGGTCGAAATCATCAGTGCTTTGCGAGGTCACTGGAGCTTCGGTTCACGAACTTTCACCGCCGATGATTCGCTCGTTCCTGCCGACCTTTTCGAGAAGACCACGGCAGAACTCGACGAGTACGACCCTTTCGAACCTTTCATCAATGCTGTCGAGGTGGTCACGGCGCGCCAGCAGACACCCGTGGAAGCCTTCTTTGGTCGGGTGCTAGGGTTTGAGGGTTATGAGGCTTCAGCTCGCTCGGTGGCCTATATCGGCTTTGCGGGAACGTTACGGCCGGAAGATGTGGATCAACCGATTGCCTTGTGCAAACAAGCGTTGCTCAATCCTGGCGGTAATTACTCCTGCGACGTGGGACGTTTCATCCCGGAAGGTGATCAGACCGGTGGTTGGACCAATTTCGAGCATGATCAAAGTGGGGCCACAAATGCTAAGGAATTGAAAGATCTGGTGGAAGGAGATGGCAACGAGAACGAGATGTTTTTTGGTGAAGATATTGCCACTAATAATGGCCAGGTTCAGTCAGCGTTTAGTGCGCTCTACGATCGCTGGGTGGATGAAACAAACCGCGAGGAGACCTGGACGATAACCTTGCCGGTGATCGACTGCGAGTCAGGCGTTGCGCCGCAAAACCCTTTGGTTGGTGCCGTAACGGTACACGTCATGTGGGTGGTCAGTAATGCACAGGAGAACAAGATCGACCAGTATGCCCCTGAACGTATGTCGCTTTCCCCCGATTCCGAGGATGTCGAGTGGCCCGGTGACTGGGAGAATGCCAGCACGGATGGGGAGGTGCGCTGGGATGACTTTGTCGATCACTTCGGGCTGCAGTTCCAGAACGGTGATCCGGCCGATTGGCGTAAGATGAGCATCTACTTCCTGCCTAGCTGCAGTGTTCATGAACCCAAGGGCCAAACCGGCGGCGAGAATTTCGGCATCCTTGCCCAGATCCCAGTGCTGGTGGATTGATGACTCGCTATCCCTTCATGGCAGAGCGCGGGCGAGGCGGGGGTATCGCCCGCACTGCTGTGTGGGACGCTTTTCCCTTTGTTTCACGGATTGGGAGATTTTAGCAACGGGGGGAGATCGGGTAGTGTCGTCGGGGGACTAGGGAATGCGTCTTTTGATTGCGTGCTGGCCGACTCCATATTCTCTAGCCGGTAGCGGGAGGGAGGCTTGCCGACATAACGCTGGAAAATACGGGTGAAGTAGGAGAGATCGCTGAAGCCAACTGTGAAGCAGACATCAGTGATCGAGACTTTGGGATTGGCAAGTAGCCGCATGGCTTCGCTGATGCGCCGGTGTAACAGGTACTCTTGGAAGGTGATGCCGGCCACCCGCTTGAAGAAACGGCTGAATTGAAAGGGGCCGAGTCCACATAGACCCGCAGCTTCGCTCTGGACGATCTTGCGATGCAGATTCAGGTCAATGAAAGAAATAACGCGCTGCAGGCGCGCCTGATCGTCGCCGGGTATTGTGCAGTAGAGGCGCGCTTCTGGCGGGATTTGGTTCTGGACCTCAACGACATTGCGATCGGTTAGCTTGGACTTTTCCGGTAGGCGAACAGCATAGAGTTTTTCCATTACCTCGAGAAAGCGGGTCATGTCGAAGGGTTGTACGAAGTAATCCCATACGCGCGCCCGGAACGCCCACACGGCCAGGTGCTCGGAATGGGCTTGGGTAATCATCAACAGGGGAATGGAGGGAAAAGCCTGTTTGGTTTCGCGTAGGCTGGCCAGTCCGGTGAAATCGGGGTAGTCGTACTGGAAGCAGGCGGCCACGGGTGGCTTATCTGACATCCAGGGAGACGGGTCCTGGCCGGGAAACACTGTCTCTAGTCGATAGCCCCGACATTCCAGGGCCTTGTGGTAATCGTCATCAACCCCAGTTTGTACGTTTCTCAATACGATGAGTACGTAGTCATGAGTTCTCATGAATGTCTCCCTTCGCCTGCCCGGCAATTGGCCTTTGCTTCTTTTGAGTTCGGTCATACGGACATTCTGTAACGTTCTTTTTCTTTCTCTTTTTTTGCTGTCTTATTTTTTCTTTATTTTTCTAAAGGTTGGTACGATTTTAGTCGGCTCTTGTGCTTGAAATAGGGCACAAAAAACTTAATCTTAGTTGTATTTGGCTTTTTTCACAGCATTTGAATTGCGAGAAGCACGCCTGAGTAAAGAAGCCTTTAACCCGCCCCATTCATGAGGATGCTGATTGAGCCTTTTAGAGCCCTGGGTTGAAAATCACCGGTATTCCAGGTCATGGCAGCATTCGCGAGGCTGTTCAGGTGGCCGCCCACCCGGCCGCTTCAGGTAGGGCGCTGCCAGCTTTCTTTATGCTGTGAAGCGAAGGGCGCGAGTTATTCTCAAAGCCCAGGTATAGCCTTTCAAATGGTGGCTCTATCTGACAACGATCGAAAAGAAACACCTTCAGCCCTCCCGTAAAAATAGCGCTGTTTTGCCGAGTCGCGCTTCTGCCATTCGGCACACTCCTTCCTTCTTAAGCCGAGACACTTTGTTTGCCGCCTGATCATTCAGCAGCTCGGCCAGTGCTACCTAATAGTTACCGGTGGAATCCCTTTCAGTAAAAGCCAAAGCACTTGCTTGCTGGCGCGCTTCAAGTGTGGATCAGCAACACGCGATAAAGGTGGCTTCTTGGCCATTGTGACGCTCGCCGTGAGCGTGGCGCGGTAACCCGCGTACTAAAAAGCTAATGTTAATAATCCCGCCTAGCATGATGTTATTTCCTTTTTATCTGATGCCAGTACTTACCTCTGCACGGGTATATGGCGTTATCTATCTCATATTCAGTGATTATGTAAAACATATGAATTTTTTTGTTTTTGTATGTAACATTAATTTACATAAGAAAAGGCAACGTGTTTGTGCCGTTGTGCAGACTGCATTGCCAATAGTTATCAACGAGGCTCTGGGAAATGCCTGAACATAATCCCCGGGCGGTAGCGTGGCAAGACACTAAGTACAGGGAGCAACTAATGAATAAATTCAATAATGTAGTAAGGGTTGAATCTGATAGGAACCCACTACGGCTAATTCGCTGGCTGATGTTGATCATGCTCCTAGGGGTGCTGAGTGGCTGTGCCATGGCGCCCGGCGGACATATTGACGGGGATAAGCTTGAACAATCGCTGGATGGGCGAGTGAACGTGCAACCGATTACTCCGAATCTAGTGGATGCGATGCACGTGGGGGAGGCGCCTAGTCAACCAACGCCTCAGGTAATGGATCTGGAGGTACAGGGCTACGAATATCGTGTGGGGCCTGGAGACATTTTGAGCGTGATTGTCTATGACCACCCCGAACTGACTATTCCAGCCGGAGCAGAGCGCTCCGCTGCGGAAACCGGAAACCGGATACGGCCCAACGGCACTATGTTCTACCCCTATGTGGGGCGTGTAAAAGTCGAGGGAATGACGCTGGATCAGATTCGGGAACTGATCGCACGGCGGCTTTCCAGCGTGATCACCGACCCTCAGGTAGAAGTTGGCATTGCGGCATTTCACTCACAGAAAGTCTATGTCAGTGGCGCTGTGGAAAACCCAGGCATTCTGCCGCTGACCATTGTGCCGATGACAATCCTGGATGCTATCAGTCAAGTGGGTGGGGCGCTCGATAATGCTGACTGGCGTAACGTCACGTTGAGTCGCAATGGAAGCGAAGAACATATTTCGCTTTACGCCATGATGCGCCAAGGGGATATGACTCAGAACCGGTTGCTGCGTGATGGCGACCTGCTTCATGTACCGACCATGGAAAATCAGAACGTTATCGTGATGGGGCACGTAATGCGTCCTGGTGCGATTGCCTTGGGTAACGAACGCATCACCTTGACGGATGCGCTGGGAAGAGCAGGCGGCGTGAACGAAAGCCGGGCTGAGCCTTCAGGTATCTTCGTGGTGCGAGGAAACCCGCCCGGAAGCGAGGAGATCGCCACTGTTTATCAGTTAGATATTCAGGATGCCACCCGTCTATTGCTGGGAACGCGTTTTCCTCTCCAGCCGCAGGATGTGGTGTACGTGACGTCAGCACCGCTGGCTCGCTGGAACACCGTGATCTCGCTGCTGTTGCCTTCGGTCAGCCTGCCGGGCGATGTCGCGACGGTCGCCACGGATGTCGGTGAATTGTAAGCACCGATTCGAACGATATTTCACGAGTAATGAGGCATGGCCATGACTTACTTTCCCCAACCACCTTCGTCGTCGTCTCCCCCCCAGGAAAACAACGACCTTAATCTGCGCAAATTGGTAGACACACTATCCGACCATCGGTGGTTTATTGTGTCGATAACGGGGCTTTTTCTCCTGGCCGGGTATTTTTATGCCAACTCGCAGCCGCGCATCTATCAGGCGGACGCGTTGGTTCAGATTGAGAACCAAGGGTCTAGCTTGGCGTTTATGGAATCATTAGGGGAGCAGCAACCCGATAACCCTACCTCCGCCGAGCTTGAAATACTGCAGTCGCGCATGGTGCTGGGAGAAACGGCTGAACGGCAGGATCTGGCCATTAAAGTTGAGCCACGGCGATTGCCATTGGTGGGGGACTTCTTGGTTCATCATGGCGTTAGCCAAGCCTGGTTCAAAAGCTTCATGCCGGGATTTATACGCGAATGGTTGACGGATTTCGAGGAAAGTGACTGGGATAATCCTTATGTATGGGCCGGTGAGTCGCTAAGCGTTGCACGCTTCGATGTGCCTGATGAAAGAGTGCAAAGTGAGCATGTACTGCGCCTTCTGAGAAACGGCAATTTCGAGTTGTTGCTGGAAGATGAAACGCTGCTCAGCGGTAAAGTCGGGGAAACGGTGCAGGACGACGCGCTGGGGTATCGTCTTTTCGTTAGCCAGGCGATAGCGCATCCCGGGGCAGAGTTCATGCTGGAGCGAACGACTTCACTTAATGCGATAAAGGATCTGAAACGGCGTTTCGAGATTATGCCGCGAGGCGTTGACTCGGGGGTTTACGAATTGACGCTAAACGGCGCGGATCGCGACCAGATTCAGCCGACGCTGGACACCCTGACCGGTGTTTTCCTTACTCAGAACGTCCAGCGTCATTCGGAAGAAGCCGAGAAGCAGATCGCCTTTCTCAACGAACAGATTCCTCAGGTCAGCGATCAGTTGTCTGCCGCCGAGGGAATGCTCAACGACTACCGGGCGCAACGCGACTCCGTGGACCTGACGTTCGAGACCGAAAATCTGCTCACTCGGGTGGTCGATGTAGAAAACCAACTTAGTGCGCTGTCCATGCGAGAAGCCGACCTGGCCGAGCGGTATCGTCCCTCACACCCCAATTACCAGACACTTCTAAGACAGCGCGGACAGCTTGAAGCCGAACGTGACCGGCTTAATGCTCAGGTTAGTGAATTACCCGAGACCCAGCAGGAAGTTCTGCGTCTTACGCGAGACACTCAAGTAAATCAGCAAGTGTATGTGCAGCTGCTTAACCAGCTTCAAGAAATGCGCCTGGTCAAGGCCGGTACCGTGGGTAACGTACGTATTCTGGATGCTGCCATGCTGAATCCCGGCACTATCGCACCCCGTATTCCGCTAGTAACTGCAGTCAGCGGCCTGCTCGGGGCATTGCTAGCGACAATGGCAATCATAGTGCGCCTGTTGCTCAGCAGAGCGATCAAGACCCCAGAGCAGCTTGAAGAGTTGGGTCTGCCCGTCTACGCCACCTTGCCGAACTCTGGTGATCAGGTGGGGCTTACCGAGCGAATCCGTCCACGCCATTCCAAAAAATCCCAGGAAGTTTTCCGAGGCTTACTGGCCGTTAAGAAACCTGCTGAAATTGCAGTGGAAGCCTTGCGTGGGCTACGCACCAGTCTCTATTTCGCCATGCTTGAAGCCGACAATAATCGATTAATGATTACCGGGGCTAGCCCAGGGGTAGGGAAGAGCTTCGTAGCGGCTAACTTAGCGGCTGTATGTGCCCAGGCGGGACAAAGGGTTTTATTAATCGATGCGGATATGCGTCGGGGTCACTTGCATTATGCTTTTAATGGCAGGGGGGTAAAGGGACTTTCAGAGTTGTTGGCACGGCGGATTAGCTTAGAAGAGGCCATTCGTCACAGTGATCTCGAGGGGCTTGATTATTTGGCAAGGGGCAGTGTGCCGCCCAACCCGTCGGAGCTTTTGATGCAGCAGAGCTTTCACGATTTTCTTGAGTCGATGAGCCAGCATTACGACTTGGTGATAGTGGATACCCCGCCGATCCTGGCGGTGACCGATGCCACGGTCGTGGGCAAGTTGGCCGGAACTAGCTTGATGGTGGTGCGGTTCGATAGTAACGCTCCCGGCGAAATCAAGGCCGCCAAACGCCGTTTGGAGAATGCTGGCGTGAGGCTCAAAGGAGGCATTCTGAACGGCGTGAAAAAATCCACCAATAGCCGCCACGGTTACTACGGCAGCTACCTCTACGCTTACCGGTGATAAAAGATGCTGAATCAACTGCGCGAATTCTATTCATTATTGACTCAGCAACAGCGGCGTCGCTTGTTGAGGCTGCAAATACTGATTATTGGCATGGCCCTCGCTCAGATCGCCGGTGTGATCGCTATTGGCCCTTTCATGGCGGTGGTTGGAGACATGAGTCGGCTCCAAGGCGATGGCTGGCTGGCTTGGGCTTACACCACGAGTGGCATGCAAAGCCCTAGGGGTTTTCTGAGTCTATTGGGTTCCATGGTGCTCGGCGTACTGTTACTGGCGGCATTGTTTTCCATGTACACCACTTGGCGGCTGGCGCTTTACAGTGAACAGGTGGGGGCGGAACTTTCTAGCCGACTTTACCGCTATTACCTCCACCAGCCCTGGTTGTTTCATTCCAATCAGAACACTAGCGGCCTGGTGAGTAAAGTATCGGCGGAAGTCCAGCGAGTAACCACAAAAGTCATCAATCCTGCGATGGAACTCAATGCCAAGTCGGTAATGGTGGGCTTGATGACGTTGGCAATCTTTCTCTACAACCCAGTCGTGGCAATAGTCGGTGTATTGATATTCGTCGTCTCTTACCTGCTGCTTTATCAAACGGTACGTCGTTTTCTGACCGTTCACGGCAAACGGGTCTCCGAGGCTCAATCCAAGCGCTTCAAGCTAATGAATGAAGGCTTTGGCGGGATCAAGGACCTGCTTTTACTACATCGCCAGGCAGGGTTTACCTCGCGCTTTGATAACGCCAGCAAACGTATTGCGCGGGGGCAGGGAGTGACCCAAGGGTTGAGTGAGGCCCCGCGTTACGCCATCGAACTGGTGGCTTTCGGTTCGGTGATCATGCTGGTGCTGTATCTGCTTAATCTCTACGAGAGCAATCTGGGTGCCATTTTACCGGCTCTCTCGATCTATGCCCTAGCGGGTTTCAAGATGCTTCCCGGTTTTCAGAAGATCTATAGCTCGATCTCGAAAATCCGCGGCAACTTGGCAGCCTATGACGCCATTCGTGAGGACTTGATAGCAAGTCGTGATGAAGTGAAACACGGTTACGCAGGGAGTGAAGCTCAGCCCGATGCTCGGATAACGCCTTGGGTGCCTCAGCGTGAGATCAAGTTGCAGGACGTGGTCTTTGACTATCCCGGAACGCGGGCACGAGCGTTGGATGGGCTGACGCTTTCGATACCCGTTAACCAGATGGTGGGGTTGGTGGGGGCCTCGGGGAGTGGCAAAAGCACCGCTGTGGACCTTTTGCTGGGCCTGGTTGAGCCTAGTCAAGGCCAGGTTCTGGTCGATGATGTGCCGCTGACGCATGAAAACTTGCGCTATTGGCAGGCGGGTATCGGCTTTGTACCGCAGCAGATATTTTTGTCAGATGCCAGCATTCTCGAAAATGTTGCCTTTGCCATTGACCGTCAGAATATTGATGTCGAAAGAGTCAAGGAAGCGCTACACATGGCGCAACTCGATGAACTGATCGAGAGACTTCCCGAGGGTCTTGAAACGCGAATCGGAGAGCGTGGGGTGCAGATTTCTGGGGGGCAGCGCCAGCGTCTGGGTATCGCTCGCGCCCTTTATCAGCAAGCTAGGGTGCTGGTGTTCGACGAAGCCACCAGCGCATTGGACGGCATTACTGAACGTCGCGTCATGGATGATATCCAGCGGTTTTCTGGGCAGATGACTGTAGTGCTGATCGCCCATCGTCTGGCGACGGTCAAGGAGTGCGACATCATCTACATGCTTGAAGACGGGAAGATGAGTGATGCTGGAACCTACCACGACCTGGCCACCCGCAACCAGACCTTCAAGATGATGGCTAACCTCTAGCCACGGTAGACAAAGGGTATCGCCATGAATCTGATTGGATCGCTACTGTTGTTCCTAGGCCTTTCACTGAGCAGCCTTTATTTATTTCCCAGTGGCGGTCCTCAGGTGACTGATTTTGTATTGATAGGCTTTGCCGGTGTGATGCTAGTGATGTCACTGGGGGACGAACGCCTGAAAGTCTCGCCCTTTGCCCTTTGCTGGGGGCTGATGGTTTTGTGGGTAGTGCTGGTATGCCTTGGCTGGACGTTGGTGATGGAAACTACCAGTTTTTTCAGGCCCGCCCTGTTCTTTCTGTTCAACTTTCTGGTGGGGATGGCGCTTCTCCGCTTTCTGGGCGTTTATGGCGAACGCTCCAAGGTGATTATCCGCAATGGTGTCTCTATCGCTTTACTGGTTTCGGGTAGCATGACGCTGGCGCAATTGGCCTTGGGAGTCAATCGCACTACCGGGAGTTTCAACAACCCCAACCAGCTGGCCTACTTTTCGCTATGCGGCGTGGTGGTGCTATTAATGCTTGATGATTTTCATCCGAGGATGAGGCTTTTAGGGTTGGCTGGGCTGGCCTCTGGCGTGCTGGGTATCCTAGCAGCTTCGTCGTTGGCGGCGATGGGGGGTGGCGTCATGGTGCTGATTGGTTGGGCCATGGCCAACGCCAGGCAGGTTAAGTACTTCGCCCGCCTGTTGCTACTTTTTCCTCTGTTGGTGGGCGGCGTGGTGGTGGCCAATATCAACTCGGATGGACAAGTGTTGCGAAACCTGGAAGCACGTATGGACAGGGCGCCGTCCAAGATGGACAGCGTTTATGAAGAGCGCAAGTTCGACCGGCTGACGAACTTTCCCGCCTACGCCATTCTGGGGGCAGGGGAAGCCGAGCGCGGGCGCTTCGCTCCCTACGGTGGGCACGAGATTCATTCCTCCTTTGTCAACATGTTGTTTGCCTATGGTTTGCCGGGGTTGGTGCTTTTTCTGTTGACCATAGCCATCGTGTTACGTCGAGCCCCATTTTACGTCTGGGCCGGAGTGGCCGGGCCCTTGATCTATTCCACCACCCATAATGGCCTGCGATCGACATTATTTTGGATGGTATTGGTGATCGGTTGGCATCTCTATCGAGAAGGCTCAATAGTGGCCTCGCGTCAACGCCTGATCCCCGACCCCCCCTGAAGTATGCCGTTTTCCATATCGTGACTGGATAACTAGCAAGCAAGTCCGGCAAGCAATATTGAAGGGGGTACCATGGCTAGTTTAATGCAATCATTGTCGATGACGCCGCGTTGGATAAAACGCCGCGTGCTTGTGGTGCTGGATGGCGTCATCGTGGCGGGTAGTCTGCAATTGGCGACCATTATTCATCTAGAAAGCATGCAGCCGCTGAAAAACACTTCACTTTGGGCGACTATCGGCTTATTGGTGCCGATGAGTCTCTTGCTTTTCCACTGGCTGGGGCTGTATCGCGTAGTGATTCGCTACATGAGCCATGTCACCGTACCGACAGTGGCTATTGTGGTGGTGTCTTCTGCCTTGCTGGTGGCACCGGCGAGCTATTTGGCGGGACACAGCGTTGAACTATCCGTGATCGTCGTCTATGCCTTGCTCTTGCTGTTGGGCATCGGAAGCCTGCGTTTTTTGCTGCGCGAGTTATACCGCCATAGCCAGCTTCGACAACGTAAACCGGTGGTGATCTATGGCGCCGGGGCCGCTGGATGTGAGCTGGTCGCTGCACTGCGGCATGGAGGGGAATATTGGCCGGTAGCGTTTGTCGATGACTGGCGAGGATTGGAAGGTGCCATGGTCGAAGGGCTTAGAGTCCATCAGCCGGTAGCTCTAGCCGCCCTGGTTCAGGAGCACCGAGCTACAATGGTCTTGCTGGCTATTCCTAGTGCCCCCCGGTGGCGCCGACGCGAGATATTACACTGGCTTTCTGGTCTTTCTGTCCCTCTTAAAACCATTCCTGGAAGTGCCGATGTGATCTCTGGCCGGGCAAAAATCAGCGAACTGCGTGATGTGGCACTTGAAGATTTATTGGGACGGGAATCCGTACCTGCTTTCCCTGAGCTAATGCAAGCCGATATTCGCGATAAAGCGGTCATGGTGACGGGGGCTGGAGGCTCGATAGGCAGTGAGTTGTGTCGCCAGATTCTCGATCAAAATCCCGCGCGTTTACTTTTGATCGATAACTGCGAGTTTGCACTTTACGCCATCGAACAAGAGTTAAAACAACATATCGAAATCACTAAATCGCGCTGCGAACTGAAACCACTGCTCATATCGGTACAGCATTCGGGCAGTCTCAAGGCGGTATTTGAAAGTTTCGAGGTGCATACCGTCTATCATGCTGCGGCTTACAAGCACGTTCCTATGGTGGAGTTTAACCTTGTCCAGGGCGTGAGCAATAACGTCTTTGGCACCTTGAACCTGGCCAAGGCGGCGATGGCGGCGGGAGTGCAAACCTTTGTGCTGATTTCCACCGACAAAGCGGTTCGGCCGACCAATGCCATGGGCGCTTCAAAACGCTTATCCGAGCTTATCTGCCAAGCTTTCTCTCGTGTCCAGACCGAAACGCGTTTCTGCATGGTGCGTTTTGGCAATGTGTTGGGATCGAGTGGCTCCGTTGTGCCTCTGTTTCGTAAGCAGATTGAGCAGGGCGGTCCGATTAAGGTGACGCATCCTGACATCACTCGTTATTTCATGACGATTCCCGAAGCTGCCCAGCTAGTTATCCAGGCCGGCGCTATGGGCGAAGGTGGCGAGGTGTTCGTGCTTGATATGGGGGAGCCGGTACGCATCCATGATCTAGCGAGGAACATGGTGCGTCTTTCGGGGCTGGAGGTAAGAGACGCTGAGCATCCCGAGGGGGATATCGAGATCGTCTATTCCGGCTTGCGCCCTGGAGAGAAGCTTTTCGAGGAGTTGTTGATCGGCCATGACGTTAGGAGAACGCGCCACGATCGCATCATGACCTCGAAAGAGCGCTTTTGGGAATGGCCCAGGCTAGAAGCCTTTCTCCAAGAACTGGAGCAGGCCTTTATCGCGACCGACCATCTGCGTATTCGGCAACTGCTTCAATCGGCACCTCTGGATTACCACCCTCTAGATGATATAGCCGACCTGGTGTGGGAGGCACGTCAAATGATGCTTCCCAATGTACGGCGTCAGCACCCCGAGATAACAACTCCTTTGATGTCAGTCGTCCGACTCGCCCCCTCACTGAATCCAGTATCCAAAGAAGGCTGATGCCCATGGTGGCGCGGGCGATCAACGGCTCCTTTGGCGCGAAGCTTAATTCTGTGGTTACCGGTGTTGCTGGTTGAGTTTAACCGGATGTTGCCTTCAAGCTTTTCGACGATTGCCTTACCGACCTTTGTATTAACACCGATCCGAAAAGCAAGTAGGCGCCTTCAAGCACTCTCTTATTAACTGGCTCCAATCCTTTCTCAAGTGCTTTAAAAGCACTTTCCCAAATGCTCTCTCAAGTGCTTTTCAAAGCACCCTCTTTATCATATGGAGAACAGCGATGACGTCCAGGCAAAAGAATAACGAACAGCAAGAATGGCCGGCCGGGATTAGCGTTTTCCTGGTTAGAGAGCGCGGTTTGGCATACCTAGATAATCTGCGTCGCTTGCTTGATAGCTATGGTTTCAATCTTTTGTGTGACCTGCCGCTTGAGGAAGAGCAGTGTCAGGTGCTGGCTCAGCGTATTCAAGATGAAGGTCAGAAAGGGGATGTCTGGCCTGATAGTGGCGGCCAACCCGCTCATCTGCTGGTAGTGCACGACGTACACCCTATGAAGGAAGTCACGTCATCGAAAGACAACGCCGGGCGGATTGATAATGTGCGCGTGCTTACGGTCAAGGCAAAGATAAGGGATAAGGTCAATCACGCATGTCCCGCACGGCAACAATGCGACCCTATGTATGTGTTCTGTAACCGAAGCCAGTCCCTCGCGTCTCTCGCGACGATCATTCCCCAGCGGATAGGTGAAATACGGCAAGCAGCCCAGCGGTATAATGCCGCATTTCGTACGCCCTATCCGGTATTGGCTGATCTGAGTAAGCAACTTTGCCGAGCCAAGGTGGAGTTGGTGGACTTTCACGGCACTGAAGCGATTTGTAAGACGTTTCGTCCCGGGCGCGAACGTTATCTGGAACGTGAAGTGAACGCGCGTGAATTGGGTGCCTCATTGCCTGAAGTGTCACGTCTGCTAGAAGTTGGTCCCCATTATCTGGTATTCGAGCGCTATGCCAACCGTATGGAGCACATACTCTCGCCTCGAGTGCCTTTTTCTCACCATGGCTTGCTGCCTATCTGGACCATCGAGCGTGTGAGAGCCGTTATCCTGCATTATCGCCGTCTTGGCTATGAGTGTATCGACCTCAATCCGCAAGATCTTATCTATGATCCTTGCCAGGGCCTAAAAATCATCGATTTTGAATTCCTCCAGCCCGGTATGGATGAAATACAGTCATTGAAGGGCAACTATGCCTGGTACGAAGTGCCGCTGCGCTTTAGAGGTGATTTACCACCTTCAGCTCGCCAGAACTCCTATCGCCAGCATTGGTTTCCTTATACCGGGCTGCCTCGAACCCTATGCCTTAATGAACTTCCACGTCCGTTTCTTGCCATGGTGCGCTCAGCAGCCTTGGTGCCCTTGACGCTGGACGGTCTGAGGCGAGTGGGATGGCGTCATATTCAGCGTTTTGTTCGCAATTGAGATGAACGACCCTTTTTCCCCTCAGCCTGACGCCTACGATTGCCTCGTCATGGAGTCATCAAATGAAAATTCTGGTTACCGGCCATGCCGGATTCATCGGTTTCCATACTGCTAAACGATTGCTGGAGCGCGGAGATAGCGTCGTTGGAGTTGATAATGTCAATGATTATTACGACCCCGCTATCAAGGAGGCGCGTCTGAAACTGCTTGAACAGACGGCGGCCGAGACCAAAAGCGACTATTTGTCGATTCGTGCCAATCTGGCTGACCAGCAAGCGGTAAAGGAGTGCTTTAACGAGCACCACTTCGACCGGGTCATTCATCTGGCTGCCCAGGCAGGAGTGCGCTACTCATTGGAAAACCCCCAAAGTTATGTGGAAAGCAACTTGATTGGGTTCACCAATATCCTGGAAGCGTGTCGTTACGCTGAGGTTGCCCATCTGACTTACGCTAGCACTAGCAGTGTTTATGGCGCCAATACGCGAATGCCGTTTTCCGAGCATGAAGGGGCCAATCATCCGTTGCAATTTTATGCCGCCACTAAGAAAGCCAACGAGATGATGGCCCACAGTTATAGCCATCTGTTCGGGTTACCGACCACCGGGCTGCGGTTTTTCACCGTTTACGGGCCCTGGGGACGTCCGGATATGGCGCTTTTCAAGTTCACTAAGAACATCCTGGCGGATAAACCCATCCAGGTTTTCAATCATGGCCACCATACCCGCGACTTTACCTATGTAGATGACATCGTAGAGGGCATCATCCGCGCCAGTGACGACATTGCCACGCCTGCGGACGATTGGAACAGCGACAGCCCCGACCCTGCCACCAGCAATGCTCCATTTCGCCTTTTCAACATTGGCAACAACGATCCGGTGACGGTCAGCGTGTATATCGAAGCCATTGAGAAAGCCCTAGGCAAGAAGGCGATTAAGCAGCTGCTGCCCCTGCAACCCGGTGACGCTCCCGATACCTACGCGGATTCAGGTGAGTTGGAAAAGCAGGTCGGTTACAAACCTTCTACGCCAGTCTACCAAGGCGTCGCCAACTTCATCGAATGGTATCGCGATTATTACGCGTTAAGTAAAGATTCGTCGGATGAAGATTCGTTAAACAAAACGGATGTTGTCCTGAACGAAGCGTCTAGCTCGATTGAGTAAAACAACACTCCAATTCTTGTTCTTTTCATACACCCATCTCAGCAGGTAAACCAATGAACGTTACAATTTTCGGGACCGGTTATGTGGGCCTGGTTCAAGGCGCCATTCTGGCTGAAGTCGGCCATCATGTGGTTTGTGTCGATGTGGATGATAATAAGGTCGAACAACTTAAATTGGGCATCATCCCCATTTATGAGCCTGGTCTGGAATCCCTTGTGAAGGAGAATCACGCGGCCGGTCGGCTTGAATTCACCACTGATGCAGTCGCAGGAGTCAAACATGGCCACGTCCAGTTTATCGCCGTGGGAACCCCGCCGGATGAAGACGGTAGCGCCGATCTCAAGTACGTCCTTGCCGTGGCCGCTACCATCGGTGAACACATGGAGCGTGACCGGATCATTATCAATAAATCCACTGTACCGGTAGGCAGTGCCGATAGGGTGCGCACCGAGGTGAAAAAGGTGCTGGAAAAACGTGGTCGCAACGATATCGGTTTTGACGTGGTGTCCAATCCTGAGTTTCTCAAGGAAGGCAGTGCCGTCGTTGATTGCCAGAGGCCTGATCGCATCATTATCGGTACCGAGTGCGACGCCACAATCGACGTCATGCGTGAGCTTTATGCACCCTTCAATCGTAATCGCGACAAGATCATCGTGATGGATGTGAAAAGTGCTGAACTGACTAAGTATGCTGCCAACTGCATGCTGGCCACCAAGATCAGCTTCATGAATGAAATGGCAAACCTGGCCGAGCGGTTAGGCGCCGATATTGAAGCGGTGCGCCAAGGGATCGGCGCCGATCCACGCATTGGCTACCATTTTATTTACCCCGGGGTGGGTTACGGCGGTTCGTGCTTTCCCAAGGACTTGCAGGCGCTTATCCATACCTCGGATGCCATCAATTTTGATGCCAAGCTGCTCAAGGCGGTGGAGTCGCGTAACAAGGAGCAAAAAAATACGCTGTTCCAAAAGATAAGCCAGCACTTTGATGCTCAGCTGAAGGGTAAAACCTTTGCCGTCTGGGGACTTTCGTTCAAACCTAATACCGATGATATGCGCGATGCCCCCAGCCGCGTACTTATGGAAGCGCTTTGGACCGCTGGCGCCAAGGTACAGGCCTATGACCCGGAAGCCATGGAAGAGGCTCAGCGCCTCTACGGCAGTAACGAGCTTCTGACCCTGTGCGGCACCAAGGAAACAGCGTTAAAGAACAGTGATGCCTTGATTATCGTTACCGAGTGGCAAAACTTCCGCGCGCCTGACTTTGAGTTTATCAAGGCTCAGCTCACCGAACCGACCATATTCGATGGGCGTAATCTTTATGAACCACGCCGAATGGTGGCAAAAGGGTTTACCTATTACTCGGTAGGCAGAACCAAACTAGCATTTCCTACTTTATCCTCATCTTCGTACCATCTCTCTGCATCAACAATAAGCGATTAAAAGAGTGGCAAAAACAATAGGGTCATTATCGCTACTTAGGTAAGAGATGAGTTCTGATTAAAAGACAAGGTTTGTCGAGTTTTGAAAGAGGTCATAAAGGAAAGCCCTAGCTTTATTTCTCCACTCTGAATTTCTCAACCTTTTTTTTCCAACCTGTTTTTTCCAACCTATTGGTTTCTGAGTCATCACCACTCGACACTTTTGCTTGAGCTAACTATTCAACGCTAGTTCAGAAGCGCTGGACGCGTGCCGCCTGGTGACCCACTAAGGAGTTATCATGAATTCTAAGAATGCCAACTCAAATCGCCGCTTTTTGTTGATAGCGGGTTCGAGTTATTCCTTGGTCAATTTTCGGGGGCCGCTGGTGCAGGCTTTGCTCAAAGCAGGATTGGAAGTGCACGCAGCGGCACCCGGACTTGTTGATGACCCCACGACTCGCCGGCAGCTCGAGGCCTGGGGCGTTGTGACGCACGATATTCCCATGCAACGAACCGGCTTGAACCCTTTGCGTGATCTTCAAACGCTTCAAGCGCTTTATCGCTTGATACGCAATATTCGCCCGGAAATCGTTCTGGCTTACACGATCAAGCCTGTTGTTTACGGTCTTTTGGCGGCTCAGCTGGCTAAGGTTCCCAAACGTTATGCATTGATCACCGGTCTGGGGTATGCCTTTGCTGGCCAAGAGAGCGGTACGCGTCCTCTGGTCTTTCATTCAGCATGTCGGCTATATGCGGCGGCTCTGAGAAAGGCAGATAGGGTTTTCTTCCAGAACCCCGATGACGAGGCACTATTTCGCGAATTAGGGTTACTTACCGCTTCAGTGCCATCCCAGGTACTCAATGGGTCGGGAGTCGACATGGCGCATTTCACAGTAGCGCCGTTGCCAGAAGGCCCGCCGCGCTTTTTGCTGATTGCCCGTTTGCTTGGCGGAAAAGGCGTGCGTCAATACATAAGCGCTGCACGACGAATCAAGCAGCAGCATCCTGAGGTTATGTTTCAGTTGGCAGGAGATATCGACAGCAATCCCGACAGCGTTACCCAAGAGGAGCTGAATGGTTGGGTGGAGGAGGGGGTGGTCGAACATTGGGGTTGGCTGACTGACGTGCGCCCTGCGATTGCGGATTGCAGTGTTTATGTGCTGCCCAGCTATTACCGCGAAGGCACGCCGCGTTCAATATTGGAAGCCATGGCGATGGGGCGGGCGGTTATCACCACCGATGCACCCGGCTGTCGAGAAACTGTTCTCGAGGGTGATAACGGCTATTTAGTACCGGTAAAAGATGTCGATGCGCTTGTCGAGGCCATGCAGCATTTCATTAATCGCCCTGCGCTAGTGAAAACCATGGGACGGCGTTCCCACGAGATTGCTGAAAATCGATATGACGTCCATAAGGTCAATGCGGTGATGCTGCAAGCAATGGGAATAGAGAGCCCGGCTTTACGCGATAGAACGCGGGACTCCTCGGCACACCCCTCTCTTAATGAAACTTCCCCTGCTTCGTAAGATGGTCCCACTGCCAAGCGATGTAGCAACGAGTCAACGCTCTTCGACATCATGTTCTCATAACAACAAAGGAAATTTACGGATATGGCTTTTTTTTCGGTGGTCATACCGGTTTATAACAAGGTGGCGACTTTATCTGATTCCCTGGATTGTCTGTATCGCCAAACTTTTCGCGACTTCGAAGTGATCGCAGTGGACCACGGTTCCACCGATGGTTCCCTTAAGGTATTACGTGAGCATGAAAAAGCTGGGCTACTAAAGCTTTATCAACGTAGTCCGCCGGGACTGGGCGGATACGCTGCCCGCAATTTCGGTGCTGAAAAAGCCAGCGCAGACTGGCTGGTCTTCTTTGATGGTGATGGCATTCTGCTGTTCGATCATCTGTCGTGTTTTGCCGTTGCTATCGCCCATTACCCGGATATCGCACTATTCATCAATGCCTATCAGAAAATGAAAAGTCAGCAACGCTTGCCATGTATTCAAAGGTTTTCGGCTGGCCGAATGAAGCGCCTAGAAGCCCTGACCGCTTTCGCCTGCTGCGACTTCATTCACATGAACGGTGCTTGCATGCGGCGTGAGTGGTTTCTGTCGCTAGGTGGCTTTCCGGCTGGTCGCTATAGCTGTGCAGGGGATGCCTATTTCTGGTTAAAAGCCCTTTGCGAGCTAGATGAGATTCACTACAACGATACGACCACTAATTTATGGCTGCTTGAGCATAGCGATAACACGCAAGATAAGCGTCATCTGATCAATTTGCATCTCGGCCTGGATCTTTTGCATGACTATGCGTCGCGACTAGGGAGCGATGAACGCCGGCAGTTGCGCTTGGCGATCAATCGTAAGGTGCTCTCCTGGGCCGTGGAGAAAAGTAGTTCCGCTAACCAGTAAGCCTGGACAATAACGTATTAAAGTTAGGCGGGATGAATATGCAGCTACGGCTGGAAGAAATTTCATTGTTGGTGCTCCATGACTATTATGCTCAATTGAACAAAGTTCAGGACCCTAATGATTGTATATAATATAGGAGATGATTTTTTTAGTTCGTTTTTTAAAAAATGAAGTAAAATTATTTTTATGGAAATTAATTAATGTGAAAAAATTAGGTAACAAGAGTTGTTTATATGTCGTTATACGCATAGTTAAAGATCGTTTAACTTAGTGCCAAAAAATGGTAGTGAGTACAATGCATTTTTGCTGCGATAGATGTTTTTTTAAATTAAAAAATGGATCCTATAATTTATAAATTTTACTTTTTATGGAGGTTGTAAATGGAAAAAATTAATGTCTCTGCCATAATGACTGTCAAAAATGGTTCTAGATACTTGGAATCTAGCCTTTCATCAATTTTTTCACAAACTTATCCTCCTCAAGAAATTGTAGTAGTCAATGACGGGTCTGACGATGATACCTGGGAAGTGCTCGAAAAATTACGTTGTACAGCGCCAATTCCGATTACAACCGTTAATACGGAAGGTATAGGACGTTCCAAAGCGTTGAACCTTGCTGTTAATCACGCTCGACACCCGTGGTTGGCTAATATTGACGCTGACGATAAATGGCTTCCAAAAAAATTAGAACAGCAAGCTGTTGCTGTCAGCCTGTTTCCAGAAGCAGAAGTAGTGGTCACAGAAAGCCACATTGTTTATGGAGAAGAAGCTGGAAATTTAACTGATGAAGGTGTTTTTTCAGTCACACCAATGGGGCGTGAAAGCTTTTATGTTCGTAATCCAATAAACCATAGCTCTATTATTTTTTCTAGGAATTTCCTTGAACAGGTTGGGGGCTACGACGAAACATTGGTCCGACAGGTCGATATCGATCTATGGATTCGTGCCCTTAAAAAAGGCTATATATTTTATCGAGTGGATTTGCCTCTTACGATTAAGCGACTTCACGATGGGCAGAGCTTTGAAGTTGGTAATCGATTAGGATACACATTTAACTCATTCAAGATTAGTTTAAAGAAATTATGGCAGCTACAGGCACCCTTTTATTATTTTCCCGTTCCTTTTGTGAAGTTTTTTTATAACAATATTCCAAGGGGTATCCGGCGTTGGCTTGTAAAATAGCCCGAAATACTCCTTCCTGGGCTATCCAGGCAGTTCGATAAGACCAAACATTGGCAACGAAATACGGTAGAGCGCTACTTTGGCTGTCTTAAAGAATTATGTGGCATTGCGATACGCTATGGAAAGTTAGCAATTAGCCTTAAGGTATACGTAGCGTGCGTTGACCGTTGCTTGGTCAAGTTGTCCTATAGAAAGAAGTTAAAGTAAAGACTATTCTTTCATTTAGAATTTATAAGTGTATGAAGTGAATAATAAATAGCCGGACATAATTTGCTGTTAAAAATTGGTGAAAGTTCTTTCAGAAGCGTGCGCTTATTAATAATAATTATAGTTAGCAACGTGCTCCGTCAGTTTCATAGTAGGGAAGGAATTGAAATGGAATACAGAAGAGAAGTGGATGGCTTGAGGGCTATTGCGGTATTGCCGGTGATTCTTTTTCATGCAGATTTCGAGCTTTTCTCGGGAGGGTATGTAGGCGTTGATGTTTTTTTCGTGATTAGCGGATACTTGATTACTTTAGTCATTATCAGTGACCTGGAGAAGCAGAAATTTACGATAAGAAAGTTTTATGAAAGACGGGCGAGAAGAATACTACCGGCTCTTTTTTTCGTTATGCTTTGTTGTATTCCATTCGCTTGGATATGGATGCTTCCCTCACAAATAGAAGATTTTGCTCAGGCGCTTATCGCGATAAGTTTTTTTTCTTCTAATATCCTTTTTTGGAGAAAAGACGATTACTTCGCGCCGGAAGCCGAAGAGAACCCTTTACTACATACGTGGAGTCTCGCAGTAGAAGAACAATTCTACATTTTTTTCCCTATTCTGCTTCTTCTGCTGTGGCGATTTGGAAGAAATCCTATTTTTTATGTTGTGCTTGCCTTGTCGGCCCTCAGCCTGTTGCTTTCCGAATGGGGATGGCGGTATAGCTCGTCTGCAAACTTCTACCTGCTTCCTACTCGAGCCTGGGAACTGGGAGCAGGCGCTATTTGTGCCTTGCTGATGCATGGAAAGTCCCAG
Organism: Vreelandella vilamensis; assembly: GCF_031451755.1. Classification (NCBI taxonomy): domain Bacteria; kingdom Pseudomonadati; phylum Pseudomonadota; class Gammaproteobacteria; order Oceanospirillales; family Halomonadaceae; genus Vreelandella; species Vreelandella vilamensis. The sequence continues at coordinate 79,371 of NZ_JARWAN010000017.1, forward strand.
CATGAGAATGCGTTACTTAGTGGCTTAGGTTTGTTTCTGATTTTATTTTCTATTTTTTATTATGATGAAACAACTCCCTTTCCTTCGTTATATACATTGGCTCCCGTTGGAGGAACTGCTCTCATAATTTTTTACGGTGCTTCGTCAACGTGGGTAGCCAGATTTCTTTCCTTCCCTGCTTTCGTCGGAGTGGGCTTGATTAGTTACAGTGCGTATTTATGGCATCAACCGCTTTTTGCATTTGCACGTATAAAGTATTTTACGCCTCCCCCTGAAGAAGTGATGATGATTCTGTCTTTCGTATCTTTAGGGTTGGCTTACTTCACATGGCGTTATGTAGAACAACCTTTTAGAAGAAAGTCACTGCCTTTGTTGCCTACTAGAACCGGATTATTTAGCACATCTGGTACTGTCTCATTTGCCTTTGTTTCTATAGGAATGTACGGAGTTTTTACCGATGGGTTGTACAATTTATGGATTAAAAACAATCCTGATTCTTCACATACATACCAGATTGTTAAAGATATCAGATATATCACAAAAAATGGCCCAGGAAGTCAAGAATGTCGGTTTAATAGTTCGGATTTTTCTAGAACTGTAGAGAAACAGCTAATTAGCTGTTACGAAAAACATGGACCTGGTACCGCTGTGCTCGGAGATAGTCATGGAATAGATATTTACAATGGTATGCATTTTCATTATGAAGGAGAGTTTCTTTTTGGATATACCCGTGGTGGATGTCATCCTTATACGCAAGAAGATTGGTGCCAGTATGAAAAAATAACTGATTTCATGGAGAGAAATCCTGAAGTATTTTCAAAATTATTTTATTCGCAAGCAGGGTTCTTTCTGCTTGAGTCAGATAAGGAAAAATCAGATAGAACGATGTTTTCTCATGTGCCTATCACTGATCCCCTAGATCCTGATCAATTTTTGATAAATGACAGATTAATTGATTATGTTTTAAACTATTTGGAAAATTTTACTGAAGTTTCCCGTGTTGTCTGGATTGGTCCACGCTTAGAGCCTCATATAGGGAAAGAATATATAGTAGCTAAAGGATGTGATCACAACTATAGTCTTAGAGAAGGGCAGTACGATGTCTTTAAGAAATTGGATAATAGAATACACGCGATGGCTGAGGATAAAGAAGTTTACTATGTTTCGCAAATCGATGAGGTGCAGTTTAATATAGAAAAAGATTTAGTTAATTGTGACCAGATTTATTGGCAAGATGGAGATCATTGGAGTTTGTCTGGGGCTTCACTGTTTGTCGGTAGAATGATTGATAAATTAAAATAATTTAATATAAATTTAATTTTTTTAGAGTTATTAATACTATTGGAGCACTATTTTAGTGCTTGTAAAATTCCATTTATTCGCTTTGTCGTGCGCTTTCTGTTGATAAAAAATATTTTCCAATATAATCAATATGACTCGCCCGATATCTTATTGAGTTTTTATAAGATGCTTATGGTTTTAAATTACTTAAGCTTGTGAAGAGGATGATTTTATGTCTTTTTTTTCAGTGATTATGCCAGTGCATAATAAGGTCTCGAATTTGTCGGATTCGCTTGAGTGTCTGTATAATCAAACATTAAAAGATTTTGAAATTATAGTGGTCGATGATGCATCAACGGATGGTTCTATTGAGCTATTATTGCGAGAAGAACGCAAGGGAAGACTGCGATTATACCAGCGTGATAAACCTGGTCCTGGTGGCTACGCTGCTCGGAATTATGGTGCACAGCAGGCAACATCCAAATGGCTGGTTTTTTTCGATGCTGATGATTTACTTGTTTATAACCATTTATCTAGATTTGCTGACGCCATTTTGGAAAACCCAACTGTCGAAATTTTTATCAATGCTTTTCGTAAGATGGAAGGAAATAGACTAATACCCCGAAATGAGTCCTTGAAAAATGGAGTCTTGAATCGTCAGGAAGCGTTGGCCGCATTTTCTAAGTCCGATTTTATTCATATGAATGGTGTATGTATACGTCGTGATCGTTTCATGAGTTTGGGAGAATTTCCCGTTGGGAAATACCGCCGTGCCGGGGATGTATATTTTTGGCTAAAAGCTTTATGCAGTTTAAAAATGGTTCATTATGATCCCACTGTTACAAGTATGTGGCTACTACATAATAGCGGTGTAGTAAGCAATAAGAATAATATTGAGCATACTCATCCTTGTTTAGACTTGAAAAAAGAATATGAGAAAGGTCTATCTTGGTCTGAAAGATATTATTTTAGATCGGCTATAAATCGTAAATTGCTTGCTTGGGCAGTGGAGAAAAAGTTAGTAGGTAAATCGATTAAAAAGGATATTTCTTCTTTAATGTTTTTAAATATGCGACCACGTCAATTGTTAACATTAACATCTCTCGTGATACCTCAACCATATTATGGAAAATTAAGGGGGAGAGTTTTAAGTGAAACTCCTCCGATTTTATAATCACAGCTACTAGCTTAATCCCGCCTCATTCATCGCGGCAGTGGTAGGGCCATTATTTAGCGCTTTACGTCTGCATGGTGGGCGCGTTGAGGCTATCGAACGACGTATCG
>NZ_JARWAN010000018.1:0-79055 GCF_031451755.1 Vreelandella vilamensis
GCTGCTTTTGCGCCGCTTTTGCCTGCTCTTCTTGCTGGCCAGCCCCTTGGAGACAAGCGGCTTTCCATTGCTGGATTTGCTCAGGATAAAGGCCTTTTTCTCGGCAGTAAGCGCCAAGCTCTGTCTCTGACATCGTCGCGGTTTCGATGACAACGGCTAGCTTGGCGTCAGGTGGCCATTCGTTGTCGCCCTCGGTGTGACCCGGCACAGGCACTCCTTTTTCTCGACACTGTTTTAACCAACTATACAGCGTCGCGTTGGAGATGCCTTCTTCCGTTGCAACCGATGCCACACTGCGATTGTGGGGCGGCAACAACTTCTTCAGGATAGCTGCTTTACGCTCTTCAGAATAACGTGGCACATGAATTCCATACCGCTCCCCCTGGATTGAATTTAGGCGATATCGCCAACCGGACAACAAGGCTGACAGAGGGGGTTTGCGCCACTTAGCGGGCGATACATTAAGTGCGCTAGCAAAAAGCGGTGCGCTGACCGTGGCCTACATGCAGCTTCTTAGTCAAGCCCGCCTGAGTGATCTCGCTAAGCGGACAGAGCACCCGAATAGCGGTAAAAAAGTCGATCTGGAATCGCTTTTCGATGAGGATGAAGATTTAAATTTTGATTTTGGCGGTTAAGCCGCAGGCTCTCTCATGTGTAGGCTGCACAAACGCTAAAGTTGCGTATAATGCTACTCACTATGTTTTTAAACAAAAACGTATCTAAGAGAGTCTTTAAGTAAATTAGGAGTTGAACATGGCAGAACAGAAGCAAAAAGTTACTATCGATGGTGCTGAGTATAACCTTTCAGATCTTTCTGAAAATGCACGCAACCAGGTCATGAATTTGCGTGTCACTGATCAAGAAATTAGCCGCTTGCAGCAGCAGTTAGCGATTACACAGACGGCGCGCAAGGCGTATGCCAACGCGTTGGCTGAAGAACTGCCGAAAAAGCACTGAGATTGTTAGTGAGCAACCTAACTCCATTGATACCCTCTACCGTTGAGGTTGAGGGTAATCACTACACATGGGATAGCCTCTCGACAAAAGCGCGTCAGAGTTATCAACAGTGGCAACAGGCGTGCCACAAAGAACATGAGCTAGAAGCACGTTTGGCGATTTATCGCACGGCGCGATATCAGTATTGGATGGCGTTTAAGGCCTCGGTAAAGCCCTATGTGCGCTGGCACTTTCTGCCACGCCTTCGCGCCGAGCAGTGGCGGGAACAGCACAAGCGCGAGCTGAGGCTTACCGATGATGTGTCAGACAAGGGGTGCCCGTTAGGGGCAACATTGGCCGTGTATATGTTGGGCGTGGGTGTGGTGGGTATCGCTACGGTTAACGCGCCTGGAAAAGCCGCCTGGGTGACAACGGTGAAGCGTGTTAGCCATGCGTTGCGTTTGCATGCACTGCCTGACGACATTGCCGCTGCCAAACAGGCAGACATGCCGTTATCGCCAAATCAGCTAGCCCGCCTTGAGTCGCTTTTAAACGTCGAATAGGCAGAATAATGTTCGCCATAAGCCTGTTGAAGGTTTGCTATTAATATATCCCAATCTGACCTAGTTATGCTGAACGCGCCGAAGGGTCGTTCAGCATAACGAGTCCAACTTTTTCTTCCTTCCGTTTACCAGCCACCCCCATTAAGCAAGCTGCGGGTGTTGTTGTTCAGCGGCAGGCGAAAATCGGCGGTGCCTAGCACCATGGCATCACCAGAGCGTACGACCCTCGCGCTGACGTAGACATAATCTTGCCCTTGGGCGTAGGTGCCCATCAAAATTGAGCGGGCGTCGTGCTGGGCGCTTAGGCGCTGCACTTGGCGTGATAAAATGAGCTCGCCCACGCTCTCTTCGATGAACATACTGTCGCGCATTTTGACTTCACGTACTTGCATGCCTTGGCGCGCAAGCGCGGATGCCATGATTTCCGAGCTGATACGGCCAAAGGTGGAAGACTGACTGAGGTTATCGATATCCACAAAGGTGGCGGCAATCATCGGGCTGTAACGGGTGATGTCGGGGTTACCTGCGACAATGCGCTCCGCCGCCTGGTGTGCCAACTCTGAAAGGTCTGGCTTGGGTGCTGGAGTGGCAGCACTCTCGTGACTAAATAGGGTGCATGCGCTCAGCGATAGCATAAAAAAACTGATGGCGATCAGGCGAAGCGTGCGTGACCGCATCAACGAAAAGGGCACCAAGGAAACGTGAGTCAACGGCATAAAAGTTACCAAGTATCAGTGACAGAAACAGTGGGAGTGACGGGCGGCTGCGGAACTCTGTGAGGTGCGTAGTGGCGTCGGTCGCCTTGGTTGGTGTAGTAAATATTCGATGAGGAGTAGAGAATGCGCTCGTCATCGACAATTTGTGTGGTCACGATGATCTCTTCATCACCCGTGTGGGTCCAGCTGCCGCTGGTGATATCGGCGGCGATGGCCGCAGGGATAAGCGCAAGGGCCGGCTCACTCCAGTGATTGAAGGGATGAGTGGCGACAGCAACGCCTCCCGCGAGGGCGGTAAAAGCGCCTCGCGGGGGGCGGATATAATCACGGTCGCGGTGATGCACGACTTCCACGTTAAATCTTACCGTGGCGCTTTGCGCGCTGGGGGCGGTGGTGACATTGGCGCCGCGTGCAACTAACTGGCTGGTGAGTAAGTCGTGAAACCCGCGGCCAAACTCGCCGCCGAGGTTTTCATTTAGTGGCGCCTGATCATCGGGGCGAATATACAAGTCGCGAAAACGCACGCGGCTGTTGCGTAGAATGCCGTCGGCCTCGTGTTGTGCGAGCACATCCCAGTGGTGTGCTGCCTGCATGCGCTGCTGTTCGGTATAGGGGTAGGTGGTCGCTATCGGCGCTTGTGAGGTGTTGGCATAAAAACAGCCACTGAGCGTTACGGCCACCGCGCCTATGGCGACAAGGCGTAACCAGCGTAAGGCGCTGATCTGTGCTTGACGCGTCGTAGGCTGATAATACGTAGGCAGGCAATAAGTAGGTAGACAATAAATAGGTAAATGAGTCGTTAAATAAGACGGCACCGGCAGTTCCTTCTCGCGATAAAACGGCGTTTGATAGACTAGTTTGCCATGCTTAACCAAGATCGGCTATGGAGTTAAAAACTTGAATGAGCGATAACACGAATGCTTGAAGACCACCGCAGCGGGCCGCGCCACGACTCTCTGTTAACAGTGCACCAAGATGACGATAGTGATAGCGCCTGGATGGTGAGTTATATCGATGTCATGACGCTGTTGGTGGCGCTGTTTGTGATTATTATTGTGGCAGCGGAAGCGGCTAACCCGGGTTGGTTGGTGGGCTCCCGTGCGCCTGAGGTGGAAGAAATACGCCCAGTGCCGCGTTTAGAGGTGCCGTTGCCAGCGCCGTTAGCGGATCTTCGTAGAGCAACGCAACAACTGCCATCGGTCGCGCCAGGCGAGCTAAGCCCGTCAGCGCTCAGCGCGGCTTTAGGGGTGGCGGGGTTGCCGCCGCGTGTACCCGCGCCCCCTCGGTTGTTAGCTAGGCCAAGCGTTGAAGCCGAGTCTGTGCGGTTACCCGCGCCAGAATTACCGCAATTGATGATGCCTTCTGGATTTGATTTAACTCGACCGCTGGCTGAGTTTATGGTGGTGCTCACCGATCGCCCGCCGAGTAACGTAGTGGAGGTCGATGACGATGCGGTGTCCGGTGCGCTAGCGCTTAACCAATCGCTTGCTCAGCGGGTGGAAAGCTCGCTGTATCTGCCGGATTTAGACGGCGTGGAAGTATCCCGGGTATCGGAAGGGATTAATCTTCGTGTTCAGGATCAATTGCTTTTCCCCAGTTCGACCGCCGACTTAACCGTGGATGGGCAAGCGGTAGTGGCAAGCCTTGTGGAAACCATCCAGCGCTATGACGGTAAAGTATCGGTAGAAGGACACTCAGATAGCCGGTCAATTAGCACGCCGGAATACCCCTCTAATTGGGCGCTTTCTAGCGCGCGGGCAATTGCGATTGTGGAAGTACTGGAAGACGCCGGAGTGGATTCCAACCGTCTACGCGCGGTGGGGTTGGCTGCAACGGAGCCGCTCGCTGATAACGATACCGCACAGGGGCGCGCGCGCAATCGCCGCGTCGAGGTCGTGATTCACGTCGAATAGCCAGTTTATCTGAGGCATGGCTTTTGAGGCGTCAAAAAAAAGCCCGCCGGGGGAGGGCGGGCAGAAAGGGCTTGGCTCACTGCAGCCCGCTGGCTGGGGGAGGGGTGTACAGGGATGCCAGCGGGTACAATTTGAGTATAGCTATTTTTTGCCTGAATCCAAGTGTTCAAGCAATTTTTTTTATTGTGTTACCCCGCCTGCTGAAACTCCCTCCTTATTCACTCTCTTTTTCCACGCTTTTTTGATTATTCCATAGCGTTGTGCTGCCTCCCTTCTTTGGTCTTGCGACAAACCGCCACAGGATGATCGCGGTATTTTTGGCTATGCTGCTATATATGAAGTTATTAACTTATAGTATTTTGTTATGAATGGCAGCAAAGCAATGCAGGTTCGATCTCTCGCACGTGGTTCTTTATCGGTCGCTATCGCAGCGGCTGCCTTAACCTGGGGCAGTATGGCGCAGGCACAAGAGGATGCCCCGGCGTATCGCGAAACCCAGCTTGGGCTTTATGTCACCGCCCAAGAAGCGTATGAGCTAATGCAGGAAGAAAGCGACGCGGTGCTGATTGACGTGCGCGATCCCATCGAAATTAAATTCACCGGCTTTGCAGAGCCTACCGACATTCATGTGCCGTGGGTGCTCGCGGATCGCACGAAGTTCGATGATGAAGCGCAAACATGGCCCATTGCCCGAAACCCAGACTTCGAAGAGCAGATACGCGCTGAGCTTGAAGCGTTGGGTGTTGAAGCCGATACCCCGATCATCATGATGTGCCGCTCTGGGGCTACGCGTAGTGCGCCTGCCGTCGATGTTGTGGCGGAAATGGGTTACTCCGAAGTGTATTCAGTGAGTGACGGCTTTGAGGGTGGGCAATTAGCAGAAGGCGATTCGGCTGGCGTGCGTGCCCGTAATGGCTGGCGTAATGCCGGGTTACCGTGGGGATATACAATTGATCTCGATGTTGCGTGGTATGAAGGCAAGTACGAAGATTAATCAGTACGACGATTAATACGAAGAACGGTTACATCAACATTACCTACTAAACGCGCAATATCTAGTGAGCCGTTAGTTGGGTGAGATGTATTTCATTGATGAATCAGAAGGATTTTTATTATGCGTAACACACTTTCTTGCACGACATTTGCTGCAGCAGCATTAAGCGTCGCCGCTTTCACACTGCCGACGCTTGCGACCGCTGATAATCATGGTGAATCTGATGATCGCGCCTTGATGATTGTGACAAGCGATCAAGTACAAACCCAAAGCATGGCGATGATCTTGGGCAATGCCATGCGCCAGCAAGGAACAGATCTGCACATTCTGCTCTGCGATGCAGCAGGGGACCTGGCAGTTGAAGGCTTTGAAAGTGAAGAAGCCGTCAACACACCGCCCAGTAACCCGGCCGGCCAGATTAAGCCTGAAGGGTTAATGCAGATGATGATGGGCGAAGGCGTCGGGGTTGACGTTTGCGCTATCTACCTGCCGAACTCGGACTATTCTGAAGATGACCTGCATGAAGGAGTAGGCGTTGCGGCGCCTGGCCCGATGGCGGAGATGATGCGTGACCCGTCAATCCCGGTGTATAGCTTCTAAGCCATTTAATACGTAACGCTCGATTCATAACACCGTTCGGCCTTGGCTGAGCGGTGTTGTTTTATGCATTCGATTTTATAGACGAAAAAAATATAAATATATAACGTTATTTGCGTTATACTCATGACAGTTCACAATGCCTTGTGCATTTAAATGTTTATTCGGAGGCGATCATGACCGCTCCACTGGTTACTTACTTTTTTGATGAACCGACCAATACGTTCAGTTACGTAGTTCAAGACCCCAACAGTCAGGCTTGCGCGATATTAGATTCGGTGCTCGATTTTGACTACGCCGCTGGCCGCACGGATGTGCGTTCCGCCGATGAAATCATTGCGTTTGTGCGTGAGCATAACCTCGATGTTGAGTGGATTTTGGAAACGCACGTACACGCTGACCATCTCTCGGCAGCGCCTTACCTCCATGAAAAACTCGGCGGCAAGACCGGTATTGGCGCCAACATCACCGTCGTACAGGACGTGTTCGGTAAAGCGTTTAACGCGGGTACCGAATTTGCTCGTGACGGCAGCCAGTTTGATGCCCTATTTAAAGAGGGCGATACCTTTCACATTGGTGGCCTTGAAGGGCGCGTGCTACACACCCCGGGCCATACACCCGCCTGCTTAACCTATGTGATCGGTGATGCTGCTTTTGTCGGCGATACTCTGTTCATGCCGGACTTTGGCACAGCGCGCTGCGATTTCCCTGGTGGAGATGCACGAGCGCTTTATCGTTCAATCCAGAAAGTGCTCGCGTTGCCGGGGTCTACTCGTTTGTTTATGTGCCACGACTACAAGGCACCCGAGCGTGACACCTACCAGCACCAAACCACCGTCGCGGAGCAGCGTGCGGCCAACGTGCATGTGCGTGATGGGGTGAGTGAAGAGGCCTTCGTCAAAATGCGCTCAGAGCGCGACGCTACCTTGGGGATGCCGCGGCTTATTATTCCGTCGGTCCAGGTCAATATGCGCGCGGGTGAAATGCCGCCTGCCGACGATAACGGCCAGGTGTATCTGAAAGTGCCGATCAACAAGTTTTGAGCCTAAATACGCTTTACGCCATTTTTTTTACCGGTGGATGTTAAACCCGACGATGCCGAGGCAATGCAGTGAACCTTAAACGCTATCTGCCTATTTTTCAGTGGTTGCCGCATTATCAGCGCAGCACCCTGACACGCGACCTGCTGGCCGCGGTGATTGTGACGATCATGCTGATCCCGCAGTCGCTGGCGTATGCCATGTTAGCGGGGCTACCGGCAGAAGTGGGGCTCTATGCCAGCGTGTTGCCGCTAGTGGCTTATGCAATATTTGGCACTAGCCGGACGCTAGCCGTGGGGCCCGTGGCAGTGGTGTCGCTGATGACGGCGGCAGCATTAGGCAACATCGCCGCGCCGGGTAGTGCCGAATACGTGGGCGCCGCGCTAATATTAGCACTGCTCTCGGGGCTAATTTTGACGTTAATGGGGCTGGCCCGGCTGGGTTTTTTGGCCAACTTTCTCAGTCATCCGGTGATTTCCGGTTTTATTACCGCCTCTGGCTTGATCATTGCGGCGGGGCAACTGCGCCATCTGCTGGGTGTGGAAGCAAGTGGCCATAACATGGTGATGCTTCTTACCGGTATTTTGAGCGAGCTAGGCAATGTTCATGTGGCCACGCTGCTGCTCGGTGGCGGCAGTTTGGTGTTTCTTTATTCAGCGCGGCGCTGGCTGAAAAAGGGGTTGTTGAACGTGGGCGTGGCGTCTGGCGTGGCCGACATGTTAACCAAAGCGGCGCCTATCGTCGCGGTTGCGGCAACCACGCTGATTACCTGGCATTTGGGGTTAGACCAGCGTGGTGTGGCGGTAGTGGGTGACATTCCGGCGGGGTTGCCGCCCATTACGCTGCCAGGGTTTGAATTGGGACTGTGGCGCGATTTGTTAATGGCTGCGCTGCTGATCAGTATCGTAGGGTTTGTGGAATCGGTGTCCGTGGGGCAGACGTTGGCCGCCAAACGTCGCCAGCGCATCGATCCGAATCAGGAGTTGATCGGGTTAGGTAGCGCTAATTTGGCAGCCTCTTTTTCCGGTGGGATGCCGGTCACCGGTGGTTTTTCCCGTTCGGTGGTTAATTTTGATGCTGGCGCGCAAACCCCGGCGGCTGGTGCCTTCACCGCTGTGGGCATTGGCGTGGCGGCCTTGGTATTAACTCCCTTGATTGCGTATTTACCCGTGGCGACACTGGCCGCGACGATCATTATTGCGGTGCTGAGCTTAGTGGATTTCCCCGCCATTGTGCGTACGTGGCGTTATTCACGCAGTGATTTTGCTGCCATGTTGGCAACTATTGTCGTTACGCTGGTCAGCGGGGTGGAAAGCGGTATTTTAGCCGGTGTCGGGCTTTCGTTGGCGTTGCATCTCTACCGCACCAGCCGCCCGCATAGCGCCGTGATTGGCCGGGTGCCCGGCAGCGAGCACTTTCGCAACGTTGAGCGCCACCAGGTCGAAACCGTGCCTCATCTGTGCATTTTACGTGTGGATGAAAGTCTCTATTTCGCCAATGCGCGCTATCTTGAAGATACGGTGATGGATGAGGTGAGCCGTCGGCCCGACGTCAAGCACGTCGTATTGGCCTGCCAAGCGGTCAACGTGATCGATGCCTCAGCGCTTGAAAGTTTGGAAACCATCAACCACCGTTTGGATGATGCTGGCGTGGTGTTGCACTTGGCTGAAGTGAAGGGGCCGGTGATGGACCGCTTGAAGAGCACAACGTTCTGTGAGGAATTAACCGGTTTTGTTCATCTGAGCACTTATAGCGCATGGGTGGCGCTGACGCAGCCTTCCAACGCGATATACCCTGAGCAGTCTGCTTGTTCTAACGCACAAGCATTGACGTTGGCGCACGATCTCCCTGAGGGATCGCTTGCAATCGCGCCAGCGTCGTCATTTTCACCCAAAACTGAGCAACAATCTTCTTAGGAGATACACGATGAAAACGAACGTAGGTGGTATCGATAAAATTGCCCGCATTGTGGTAGGAGCTTTGCTAATTCTTCTGGCCTTGATCGGCACCATTGGTGCATGGGGCTGGATTGGGGTCGTACCGCTCGCCACAGGCTTGTTTAATTTCTGCCCGCTTTATTCGCTGATCGGCGTTAACACCTGTAAGACGAAGTCGTAATCGCAGTAACCGTCGTCGCAGGTATCGAAGTAGTCATTAGCGCCAGTTAAAAAAGGAGAACAGCGTGGATTGGATGGTAAGCCTGCAAGGGCTGGTGGGCGGCGTTCTGATTGGGCTCTCAGCGGTTTGGCTGATGGGCACCATGGGACGTATCGCTGGAATAAGTGGCATTGTGGGTAATTTGATTACCCAGCGCCCAAAAGGCGACAGCGCTTGGCGCGTGACCTTTGTACTAGGCTTAATCAGCGGCCCACTGCTTATCATGGCGTTGGGCGGTGGTCTTGGGAACGTTGCCAATACCACGGGCGCCGTTATCGGTGAACCTGCGGGAGGAGTCTCGCTGATGCTGCTTGCGGGGCTTTTAGTGGGACTTGGAACCGGGCTTGGTAGCGGTTGTACCAGTGGCCATGGTGTTTGCGGCATTTCGCGCCTGTCGACACGATCCATTGTCGCAACGGTGATGTTTTTGATCACCGCCATCGTCACCGTCTATGTGGTGCGTCATGTGATAGGAGGTGGGGCATGAAGATGGTGATGGGCTACATTGCCGGCTTGCTGTTCGGCCTTGGTCTTGCCGTATCAGGTATGACGGATCCCGCGCGCGTTATTGGCTTTTTAGATATTTCGGGTGCCTGGGACCCGACGCTGATGTTTGTGTTGGGTGGGGCGGTCGTCACGAGCTTTATTGGTTATCGTCTCGTGTTTAAGCGTGCAGGACCGTTATTCGGTGAACGCTTTCAGCTACCCACCAAGCAGGATGTTGACGCCAAGCTTTTGGGGGGCGCGGCGCTCTTTGGTATTGGCTGGGGGTTATCGGGTTATTGCCCAGGGCCTGCCATTGCCTCTGTTGGCGGTCTGACGATTCCACTTGCCGCGATGTTGATTGCCATGGTGGTGGGCTGGTTTACGGCCCGAACGCTAACGCGTTAACGGTTAGACCTTCGTTTTATGTTTCCCCTTGTCAGCCCGGCTGGCAGGGGTTTTTTTGTCTTTATCACGCGTTGCATGGAAAATTTTAACCTTCGGTTAATCCTGGCTTGTCATGCTGCGTATATTCGTAAAGGAACCGTTATGCATATATTGCTGGTAGAAGATGATGCGTTAGTGGCTTCTGGCATTCGTGCAGGGTTAATGACCTACGATTTTGTTGTGGATCACGTCTCTACATTGCAAGCAGCCAGCCAAGCGCTGGAGGCCGTGACCACAGACGCTGTCATCCTTGATCGCGGTATGCCCGATGGTGATGGCCTGTTGCTCTTGGAGGAATGGCGCCAGCAAGGCGTAGAAACGCCAGTGCTGATACTCACCGCGCGGGATGCCGTGCGCGATCGCGTCGATGGCTTGCAAGGCGGCGCAGACGATTACTTGGTTAAACCGTTTGATCTTGATGAATTGGTTGCGCGGCTTTATGCCCTGCTGCGACGTGCGTCGGGGCGTAGCAGCGGTGTGATTACGCACGGCACGCTCACCCTGGACCCGGTCTCGCGACAAGTTAGCATCGATGACGCTGTGATACCGCTTTCGCGGCGAGAACTCGTGCTCTTGGAGGCCTTTTTATACGCCCCGCGCAGCGTGTTAAACGCCGATCAGCTCAAAGACAGCCTTTATGGCATGAACGAAGACGTCGAAAGCAATGCGCTAAACGTGCATATCCATCACCTGCGACGTAAGCTTGGTAGCGGCATTATCGATACCGTGCGCGGCCTGGGATACCGCTTGGGTAAGCCTGAGGCGGTGATGCGTCCAGAAGATAGCATGACGCTAAAACCATGAGTTTGCGCCTTCGCCTGCTGTTGACTCTAGGGCTAACGCTATCGCTTTTGTGGGGCAGTGCGGCGGCGTGGCTGATGCAGGATTTGGAAAATAAAGTGGTCGAAACGTTGGATCAGCGGCTAGCACAGTCGGCGCGCATGGTCGCCGGCTTGATGCTGCAACTGCCCCCCGAGGTGTGGGAGCAGGCGGATCAACGTGCGCTTTCCATTCCGCCGATTGAGGGGCTTGCCTGTCAAGTCCACTCTCCACGCGGCGAAATCATGGCCCGTACGCACACGGACATGGAGCAGGTATTAATGCCGGGTGAGCGAGGCCATGCGTATCGGGAGGAAGGAGGGATGACATGGCGAGTGTTCACTTATGAACGCGGCGGGCTGACCATTACCACCGCCGACCGGATGGACGAGCGCGACATTTTGCTGGGCGATGTGATTCGCGTGGCGGTGGTGCCCTTTATCGTGGCCTTAGTTGGTAGTCTTGGTGTGGTGTGGCTGGTGCTTTGGCGTGGGTTAGCACCATTAACGCGGCTGCGCGAGTCGCTCTCACGTCGCCACCCAGATGCTCTGGCCCCAGTCACTACTTATGGTATGCCGAGGGAAATCCGCCCGTTGATTGATACGTTGAACGGCTTGCTGTCGCGAGTACAACAGACGATTGTGCGCGAACAACGCTTCACCAATGATGCTGCCCACGAGTTACGCACCCCGCTGACCGCGATTAAAACGCATCTGCAAGTGGCCAAGCGGGTTGAAGGGCAAGCCGCGATCGCATCAGTAAAACAGGCCGAAGAGGGCGTGGTACGGTTAAGCCGCACGCTCAATCAGCTGCTGACGTTAGCGCGGGTCGAGGGACATTTACGTTTTGACGATGGCGAAGAAAGCGATGTCGCCGATATTGCCACCTGCGCGATTGGCGACACCAACGTGGATGCGAACCAACGGTTTGTATTGCCCGAGCGCTGGCCGCAGGCGATATTACACATGCCACGCGAGTTGGCGATTACCGCGCTGCGTAACCTGCTTGATAACGCGTTGCGCCACGGTCCGGAGAATAAGCCCGTCACACTGAGTGCATACTGGCTTGAAACCGAACAATCCGTGGCCTTTTGTGTACAGGATCAAGGGGCGGGCGTCTCGTCGGAGGTGCTCAAACAGCTTCCCCAGCGGTTCTGGCGCGCTAGTAAAGAGCAGGGAAGCGGGCTTGGGCTCGCGATTGTCGTCGCCATTGCCGAGCGTTTTGGCGGGCGCGTGGCATTTTCAAGCCACGCAGGGGAAGGCCTGTCCGTTGAATTCATTGTGCCAGCCACCGCCTCTGAGTAATACCAAGAGGCGGGGCAGCCAACCACCTTGAGCGGTCTTATTCACGCTTAAGGGAAACCACAACATAAAGGGGAAACCGTGATGAGCAAGAGGATTTTAGGCGGGCTGGGCCTGCTGCTAGGGGCCGGTTTGTCGACGGGTAACGTGCTCGCTGTTGAGCCGGGCGACCCGGAGCGCGGCCAAGCGGCAGCCGCGACCTGCGTTGCGTGTCACCAAGCTGACGGCAGTGGTATGAATGTGCCGGATGGCGAGTCGTGGCCACGACTCGCCGGCTTAAACGCGGGCTACATCGAAAAGCAGCTGCATGATTTTCAAGCAGGGCGTCGTCAGAATGCCAGCATGATGCCCTTCGCCAACATGCTAAATGATCAGCAGATAGTGGACGTAGCGGCCTATTTTAGCCAACTGGAGATTACCTCCGCTGGCGGCGGTGAGGACGCGTCTGAGGCGCTGCTCACCCGGGGAGAGCAGCTTGCTAACCGTGGTGATTGGGATAACTACATCGTCTCGTGCAAAAGCTGTCACGGCCCAGGCGGCAAAGGTGTTGGGAGTGATTTCCCCGGTATTGCTAGCCAGCATGGGGCATATATCAGTACCCAGCTGCATGCCTGGAAAGATGATGAGCGTGCCAACGACCCGCAGAACTTAATGGGGTCGATTGCCAAGCGCATGAGCGATGACGATATCGAAGCGGTATCGGCCTGGTACGCCAGTCAAACGGTCAGCGCAGAAGGGGAGGAATAATCATGAGCATGGGTAAAAAAAGTTTTGCGCTGACCGTCGTCGGTGCTTCTATCGCCGTGGCAGGCGTCGTGACTGCCAACGCGCAAAGTGACAACGAACAGAGCGCTGAGACGCCCTATCAAAACCTGGCCGAGATGGGTTACCCGGCGCCGCAAGACAATGAGTTGGTACATGTGCCGCCGACCATGGCCGATCTTGATGAGGCGGATTTGCATCCTGAACTCAAGAAAGTCATTCGTCGTGGTTATGACCTGTTCACTGATACTCAGCAGTTACGGGGTGAGCATGTCTTTAACGACATGAACTGCTCAAGCTGTCACTTAGGGGAAGGCCGCCAGCCGTTTAGTGCACCGGTGTGGCCCGCGGCGGTCACCTTGCCGAACTTTCGCGGCAAAAACCAGCACGTCAATAACTTGGAAGAGCGTATCGCGGGCTGTTTCGCGTATTCAATGAACGGCACGCCGCCTGAGTATGGCAGCGACGATATGTTGGCGCTGTCGGCGTACCACCGTTGGCTTGCCACCGGTGCGCCGGTCTACCCGGATCAGCCGATTTACGGCCGGGGCTTCCCGCCGCCCGACCGCCCGGAAGCGCTTAGCTACGCACAAGGTGAGGCGGTTTATCAGGAGCAGTGCGCGATCTGTCACCAGGAAGACGGTTCGGGTCACTATGAGGATGGCGAGTATGTCTTTCCTCCGCTCTGGGGTGACGGTTCCAACAATTGGGGCGCCGGTATTGTGCGCACGCACACGGCGGCTGGCTTTATCAAAAACAACATGCCGCTGGGTCAGCCGCTGTCGCTATCCGACCAAGAAGCATGGGACGTGGCGTATTACATGACGCAGCAAGAACGCCCGCAGGATCCGCGCTATCGTATTGCGGAAACGGTTGATGACATGTTGGAGCAGTTTGGCCCGACCTTCCACAAACACTCAAGCTACGGCCAGGTGCGTGAACACGATGATCACCGCTTAGCCGATCACGCTAACTGGGGTGAGAAAGGCGAAGAGGTCATTCCTTGGAACGTTGGCGTGCCGCGTTTTGAAGATCTAGAAGACTAAAGCGTCTTGAGGGTCACACTAAAACCCCGCCCGGTCATGTTGCCAGGCGGGGTTTTGCGTTTTATCCCCTATGAAGGATAGGCAGGCTTTTATCCTTTGTAGGGGATAATCCGTCACTCAGCAGGCGTTTTACTTCCCATCATCTCAATCAGGCGCTCTTCGTTGGGCATGCCTTCGATGCGCTCGATGCGCACGCTGCCGTTGTCGGTTTCACGCTGAAAGGCGCTGGTGGGAGTGGCGTAGAGCCCGAGTTCTTCAAAAAGCTGGTTGTTGGCATACACTTGCTCTTCGATATGACGGGGTTGGGCGCTGGCCTCAATGCCGTCGCCGCGTTTGTGGGCGCGTAAAGCCGCCGCTGGGTCGTCAGCGCCTAACATGGCGGCGGCTTTCCCGGGGCTGTCGGCGGCGAGGATGCCCACCATAATATGGCGCATCTGCACCTTGCCGGCTTCTACCCATGGGCGTGCGGCTTCCCACAGTTGTTGGCAGTACGGGCAGTTAGCGTCAGTGAAGGTGTAAACCACCCGAGGCGCGTCGCGGTCGCCATCTTGAATCCAATGGCTTTCTTCGAGCAATGCCCAGGTTTGCGCTTCTAGTGGGGCGCGAACGTGCTCATCAAGCTGTGGTTCGGTGAGGTCATTGCCATCGCTGTCCATGAGCGTGCCGACAATGGCGTGTTCGCCATCAGGGGTTAAGTAGATCGCCATTTCCCGGCCTTGTACGCTGGCCCCAAAGCCTCGTAACCCGCCGGGGGCGCTAAATTGGCCGTGGATGTCAATGCCTTGGTTTTTCAGGGCGGTGACGGGGGCGGGAAGTTTTTCTTGCGCTAAAATGTGCGTGCTTACGCTGGCTAGAAAAGCGGCCGTAAGAGCGGCGCTAAGGGTCAGAAATCGTGGCATTAAGTTACTCGTCTTTCAGGAGGTGTTAAGGATGTGTTGATCGGATTATCTCAGGCATGAATTAGGGGGCAATTAGTGGATATGCCATTGCTTTTAGCGTCTCTTATTTAAGTGTCTTTGTTTTGCTAATATCTCCGCCATATAGCTTCATTCGTCTCGAAACCATAGGAACTGCCAACGTGGCGCAAGAAAATGCTGAGAAAAATCGACTGATTGCGTTGGCCTCGGAGCAGGCATACAACGCCGTACTGATTACGGATGCTGACTTTGATGGAGGTGGACCCTTTATTGTTCACTGCAACCCGGCATTTTGCCAGATGACGGGCTATACCCGTGAAGCGCTTATAGGTCGTCCACCCAAAATACTCCAAGGCCCCGACACTGACATGGAAGTTATTGCGTCGCTGAAACAAGCGCTAACGCAACGCACCTTTTGGGAAGGCAGTACCATCAATTATCGTAATGACGGGCAAGCCTATGTCGTGAACTGGAACGTTTCTCCCGTGTTTAATGAAAATAATGAACTCACGAATTTCGTTTCTGTTCAGCAAGATATCACGTCTCATGTCAAGGCAGAAAAGGAGCGTGAAACCCTCATAAAAGCGCTTAATCAAGCGAACGATCCGGTTGTTATCACTGACGAAAAAGAGCACATCGTGTTTGTGAATGCTGCGTTTGAAAAGCTAACGGGGTATCACAAGGAGGAAGTGCTGGGGCAGACACCGGCTATTCTTAACTCCGGTGAACAAGACGCGGCGTTCTATCGCAATCTTTGGCAAAGCCTGGAAAAAAATCAGCCATTCCAGGCGCGCTTTATTAATCGCCGTAAGGATGGCAGCCGTTACTACGTCGAGCAGAGTATCGCTCCGGTGCAAGATGAGCACGGTCGCTGCACGCACTACATAAGCACATCTTGGCAGGTCGATGACATCGTCGAGCGTGAAAAAGTTCTCTATGCCATGGCCTCCGAGGATAAGTTGACGGGACTTTTAAACCGTCGCGCAGGTGATGAAGCATTAGCAACGGCTTATCGCCGCTGGCGTGACGAACATTGCCCGCTCAGCATTATCATTTGCGATATTGATCATTTTAAGCACGTTAACGATACCTATGGGCACCTGGCGGGTGACCGGGTTATACAGCACATTGCCAAAGCGCTAAAAGAGCAGGTGCGCCCGGGGGATCCCGTGATTCGCTGGGGTGGTGAGGAGTTTATGGTGGTGATTCATGCGCCCCAAGTGACGGCGGTGAACCTTGCTGAGCGCCTGCGCAACGCGGTTTCAGTGTTAGAAGACGACGAAGTAGGTCGAGTAACGCTATCACTTGGGGTTGCCGAAGTGATGCCAGGAGAGTCGGTTGAGCAACTTCTTGGTCGCGCTGATGGTGCGCTCTATCGTGCTAAGAGTAATGGCCGCAATATGACAATGCATGCTTCGGGTCAGTAAATGGTGGAAAAAAAACCGCATGCACCACATTTGTGGCGTTTAACCCTTGGCGTTATCGCGCAAATGTTTGCGTAATGCTTTTGGCCGCGTTTCTATGAATATTGCCGCTGAAGTCGCTACAATGCGTTAGCGATAAAACTGTAGCGTATGCTTTTTAACACGCCTGACAACAGGTCGACCCAATGCATTGCCCCTTTTGTGGTGCTAACGATACCCGAGTGACAGACTCTCGCTTAGTGGCAGACGGCGATCAAGTGCGCCGTCGCCGCCAGTGCGCGGCCTGCCATGAGCGTTTTACCACCTATGAAACGGCCGAGCTGATCATGCCGCGGGTGGTAAAATCCGACGGTTCGCGTGAGTCGTTTGACGAACAGAAATTGCGCGCAGGCATTTTGCGCGCCCTGGAAAAACGCCCGGTCAGCGCCGAAGCCATCGAAACCGCGGTTGAGCGTATCCGCCAAACGTTGCGCGCCCGTGGTGACCGGGAAATCAACGCGCGGGAAATCGGCGAGTCGGTGATGCAGGCGCTCAAACAGTTGGATCAAGTGGCGTATATCCGCTTTGCCTCGGTATATCGCAAGTTTCAGGATTTGGACGAATTTCGTGCTGAAATTGACCGCCTTTCGCAAGAACCCTGACCGTAAGAACCTTAACCCCAAGAGCGCTTTCGCCGATGCCATTTACTTACGATGACCATCACTATATGGCGCGTGCGCTGCATTTAGCCGAGCGCGGTCTTTATACCACCGACCCGAACCCTCGGGTGGGCTGTGTGATCGTGCGTCATGGTGAAGTGGTTGGCGAAGGCTATCATGCGCGCGCGGGTGAGCCCCATGCGGAAATACACGCCCTTGTAGCGGCGGGCATAAACGCCGAGGGGGCTACCGCGTATGTAACGTTAGAGCCTTGTTCCCACACCGGGCGGACTGGCCCTTGTGCATTGGCGCTGGTAGAGGCGAAGGTTGCCCGCGTGGTGGTGGCGATGGTGGATCCGAATCCGCAGGTCAGCGGGCGCGGCGTTCGCTTGCTGGAAGAGGCTGGCATTCAAGTTCAGGTCGGGTTACTAGAGGACGATGCGCGTAAGCTTAACCCAGGCTTTATCGCGCGTATGGCGTACCAACGTCCCTTTGTGCGGCTGAAAATGGCGATGAGCCTGGATGGCCGCACGGCGATGGGCTCCGGCGAATCTCAGTGGATCACCGGCCCCGAGGCCCGCTGTCACGTGCAGCGTTTACGTGCCCGCTCAAGTGCGGTGTTAAGCGGCGTGGAGTCTGTCATTATGGACGATTCACGTTTAACACTGCGCGCCGAGCAGCTTCAGTTGCCTAACGCTGACAAGATTGTAAAGCGCCAACCGTTGCGGGTGATTTTGGATACGCGCTTGCGCTTACCGCTCGCCGCCGCCTGTTTGTCTGCCCCTGGGCGAACGTTAATCATCACCACGCCCGCTCACGCGCCAGTAAAGCGCGCCAAGCTCGAACAAGCAGGTGCCGACGTGCAGGAGCTGCCAGCGGCGGAAGGGGGGCGTATCGATCTGCCTCAATTGCTTCATTGGTTGGCGGAAAACGAGCAAATTAATGAGTTGCTGGTGGAAACCGGTGCCACGCTCGCCGGGGCCATGCTGGCCGCTGACGTGGTGGACGAGATGCAGCTTTTTGTCGCACCCACGCTTTTAGGTGGAGAAGCGCGGCCGTTATTTGCCCTACCGGGTTTAAGTAAAATGGCCGACCAGCGTCGGCTGACCATTCACGATATTCGCGCGGTGGGGCAGGACTGGCGAATTGTCGCCTCCCCGGTTCGTGACTAGCGCCGTCAGCCATAGCAAGGTACCCTGACGCGCGAAATCGCACGTAATGCGACACAGACTTGGAGATTCCATGGCGCACTCCTCCCTTGGGGGTCTGGCCCCCATCGCTGACTTGGTAGACGACATTCGCCAAGGCAAAATGGTGATCCTCATGGACGATGAGGATCGAGAAAACGAAGGTGATATCATCATGGCCGCGGAGAAAGTCCAGGCCGAACATATCAACTTCATGGCACGTCATGCCCGCGGGCTTATTTGCTTGCCAATGACGCGTCACCGCTGTGAGCAGCTTAACCTGCCGCTAATGGTGAGCGATAACGGCTCGGGGTTTGGAACCAAATTCACGCTGTCTATTGAAGCGACAACCGGTGTCACCACCGGCATTTCCGCCGCTGACCGCGCCCGCACCGTGCAAGCGGCTGTTGCCGCGAATGCCACGGCTGACGATATTGTTCAGCCAGGGCATATTTTCCCGCTGATGGCAGAGCCGGGTGGCGTGTTGCGCCGGGCGGGGCACACCGAAGCCGCGTGTGATTTGGCGGCGCTTGCCGGCTGTGACCCAAGCGGTGTGATCTGCGAGATTATGAACGACGATGGCAGCATGGCGCGCCGCCCTGAGCTTGAGGCCTTTGCCAAAGAGCACGGCATTAAGATGGGTACCATTGCTGATCTGATCCACTACCGCATCATTAACGAGCAGACCGTGGATCACGTCGAGGCGCTGCCGCAAAGTACCGCCCATGGCGATATGATGCTGCACGTTTTTCGTGATCGTATTCAAGGGGCGCACCATTTGGCGCTTGTGAACGGCCAGCCTACCGCTGACCAGCCGACGACCGTCCGTGTGCACTTAGCGGATACGTTGCACGATGTGATGGGGCTGTTAAGAGACGGTAAGCATCGTTGGGATGCGCAGCGTGCGCTGGCGGAAATTGCCAGTGCCGAGTCCGGCGTATTTGTCTTGATTGACGATGCGCGCCCGCATCAGGATCTAAAAGATCAGCTAGATATTTTCTTAGACCGCGTGCGTCAACCGCGAACAAGCGACTCTGATGGCGCCGGTAACTATTTGACCATTGGTACGGGCTCGCAGATTTTGCGCCACTTGGGTGTGGGTAAAATGCGGCTATTGAGTTCGCCGTGGAAGTTCTCCGCGCTTTCAGGGTTTGATTTGGAAGTCGTGGAGCGACTAAGCCCAGCGGATGCCACCGGTCAGCCGACTTCTCAGCAGCACTCAATTTCAGCAGGAACAGATTGATGGAACCCCTCTCTCAAGTAGAAGGTAACTTTTTCGACGTTAACGGTCGCTATGTCCTCGTGGTCGGGCGCTTTAACCACCACGTGGTTGATAGCCTGGTAGAAGGTGCCGTGGATAGCCTGGTGCGCCACGGCGTTGACTCCGAGCTGATTCAAATCGTGCATGTTCCTGGTGCGTGGGAGCTGCCCTTGGCAGTGAAAAAAGTGCTGAAAGTGAGCCGTCCCGATGCGGTCATCGCGCTAGGGGCCGTGATTCGCGGTGGCACCCCGCACTTTGAATACGTCGCCGGTGGGTGTAATTCGGCGATGAATAACCTCCAGCTTGAGTTTGATACACCGGTCGCCAATGGCGTGCTAACGGTCGAGTCGATTGAGCAAGCCATTGAGCGCGCGGGCACCAAAGCAGGCAATAAAGGAACCGAAGCGGCGATGGCGGCAATGGAAATGGTGTCATTGCTGCGCGCCCTTTCTCCGGAGGCGGAGCAATGAGTCAGCAGCGTAAGCCTTCTGCGGCGCAAGAAAGCCGTCACGCCGCGCGTGAGCTTGCCGTTCAAGGGCTTTATCAGTGGCAAATGACGCATAAATCCATGACCGCCATTGAAGCAGAATTTCGTAGCCAGAAGCCCGACGATGACCTGGAAGACTACGAAAATTGGGCCAAGGTGATGGAGATCGCCGATAAGGCGCTGTTCCACGAGCTTTTGCACAACGTGGCGCGTTTCAAGGATGAGCTTGACCGTGATATTGCGCCGCTGCTTGATCGCCGCTTGGAAGACTTGGACGCCGTGGAGTTGGCGATTCTGCGCTTGGGCGCCTACGAGCTTTCGCGCCGCTTAGAGGTGCCTTACCGTGTGGTAATCAATGAAGGCGTGGAGCTGGCCAAGTCGTTTGGCGCCACCGATGGGCATAAATACGTGAACGGCATTCTGGATAAGCTAGCGAACCGCTTGCGCAGTGCCGAGGTCGTCGCGCGCCGCCATTGAGGGCGTCCGTGACGGCTACCTATCGCGTTAAGGGGCCTGTGTGCTTGGCGAATTCGAACTAATTCAGCGTTACTTTACGTCCTCAACCCAAGGCCATGGTGTGGCCTTGGGAGTGGGTGACGATGCCACACTATTGACACCCACCGCTGGGCAGCAGCTGGTGGTAAGTGTTGATACGTCCGTTGTGAACGTTCACTTTCCCTCAGACGCACCCGCCAAGGCGATAGGTCATCGCGCCTTGGCAGTGGCGCTGTCTGATCTGGCGGCGATGGGAGCAACGTCGCGTTGGTGCTTAATGGCGCTCACGCTTGATCAACAGAGCTTAGGTGGTCACAAGCTAGATGATGACCAAGCGGTTAGCGTTTGGTTGCAGGCGTATGCCCAAGGGTTTCTCACTCTGTGCGAACAGCACGAGACGACGCTGGTCGGTGGCGATGTCACGTTAGGGAACCTGTCGATAGGCGTCACCGTGATGGGCGAAGTGCCTAGCGGTGGCGCGCTCACACGCCGTGGCGCGCAAGCAGGCGATATCATCGCGGTGACCGGCGCGCTTGGCGGCGGAGGTGGTGGCTTAGCGCTATGGCAGCAAGGTGAACGCGACCTTGCGCATCCGTTAATTGCGCGCTACTTGCTGCCGATGCCACGCCTTGCCGCCGGGCGCGCGCTACGGGGTCTTGCGTCGAGTGCGCTGGACATTTCTGATGGCTTGATTGCGGATCTGGGTCACCTTCGTCAGGCCTCTGGTGTGGGCGCCACGCTTGAGGTAGACGCTATCCCTCTTGCCGAGGGGCTGGTCGATTCCTTAGGCCCACAGCGAGCACTAAAGGCGGCGCTGTCAGGTGGCGATGATTATGAACTGCTGGTCACGATCCCTCAGGCACATTGGGCGCAAGCGGCGGCCGCTCTTAAGCCACTGGGTATTGCGCTTACCGCGATCGGGCGGTGCGAGGAAGAGCCTGGGGTAAGGGGAGTGCCCCCTGAGGGCGAAACCGGATGGCAGCACTTTGTCGAGCAAACGCCATCAGGCAGTGATCCGTCGGGGAACCGTAGGGGAGAATCGCCATGAATAAATCGCCGTCTAGCGTTTGGCGACGCCCTACGCACTTTTTTGCCTTTGGGTTAGGCAGCGGGGCCGTGCCCTTTGCGCCGGGAACCTTTGGTACGTTGGCTGCGATCCCGTTTTTCTGGTTAATGGCGGATTTGCCGCTCAACTGGTACCTGGGTATCGTGTTTGCCGCCTTTGTGGTGGGCGTTTGGCTGTGCGATAAAACCTCTCACGATCTGGGCGTGCACGACCACTCCGGGATCGTTTGGGATGAGTTTGTTGGTTATTGGATTACCATGGCAGCGGTGCCGTTCTCGTGGGAAGCCGCGCTATGGGGCTTTGTGGTATTCCGTGTATTTGATGTGTTCAAGCCTTGGCCGATTCGCTGGGCCGACCGCCGTGTCGCGGGCGGTTTTGGCATCATGATTGATGATGTCATGGCAGGGTTATACGCTTGGAGTACCATGCATCTATGGTTCTGGCTGCATTGATAGTCCTGTTGTTCTGGTAGTCCGTTGTCTTGATGGTTCTGCTGTATTGATCGCTTTTCCGCTCAGGCCGTGTTTTTAGGGGTGTGCGTCAGGGAGTAACACCATGCGCAAGGAACGACTTATTGTCCCGGTCATTGCGGTTGTGGCCGTGGTGTGGATGGTGGCTCAGTTACTATCAAGCGTTTTGTTTGAGCGCAGTATGCGCCAGGCGCTTGAGGACCTAAAAGCCCGCGGTGAGTGGCGTGTACAGCGCACCGAAAGCGATCCTGGATGGCTTTCTTCTCACGGCAAGATCATTCTTTCTCCCTTGTTAGGCCGCCCGTGGCGGTTGGAAGTTTCCTACCGCGCTCGTCATGGTGTTTTGAATACCGATATTGAAGGGACGCTCATGCCGCGGTTGGATACGGCACTGCAGCGAGCGGTCGGCGATGTGTCGGTACCTTCCGCGCCCCGATGGCAGGGGCGCTATCACACCTTAAGTGGGCACACGGAATTGCGCCTGGCACTGGCGCCGCTGGTGATCGAACAAGATGGTCGTTACCTGGAAGTGCGTGGGGCGCGTGTGCGGTTGGAGGGCGTGTTTGGTGATTGGCGTCTGCGTGGTTTGCTCAATGAGTTGGTGTTGAAAGATCGTGACGCCCGTTTGGTGCTCGGGCCTAGCGTGCTAGAGAGTCGCTATACCTACACGCAGGGCGCTTATCATTTTAACCAGCATGATCATTTGCGGGTCGAATCGGTGTCGCTAACGCATCCTGAGCTTAATCTGACGGTAACGCCGCTTGAGCTTCGTAGCGATATGGTGCTCGACGAACAGGAGTTGCGCATTGCTAGCGAGCTCGTTGTTGGCGATGCCATCTTGACCGATCAGGCCCCGCAAGCGCCGATACTGCGTGGCCGGATAGCGGCTGAGCTTTCGCGTATTGATGCAGACGCCGTGCGTGATGTGATTGTCCAGCTGCGCCAGGAAGCGGCGCGGGGAAGCGTTGAGATGCCGGTGGAAGAGGGGCTGTTAGCGCGTCTTGAGCCGAATCTTCTGCAAACGCTGAAAGAGTCACCACGCTTGGATATTCACGCCATCGATATGAAAAGCCCGCTTCTGGGGATCGATATTGACGCCAATGGCGCGCTATTTTTTGATCCTCGACGCTTAGAGGAACTTAGCTTAATTGACGCGCTGCGTGAGCCGACGTCATCCCGTTGGCGTTCGCGCCTCGAAGGCGATATCACCTGGCATAATGCACCGCCTGTCGCCGCGCTGTGGTTAGGGCTCCCGCTAAGTACGCACTCACTTACGTTTGATCTTATTCAAGGAAAGTGGCGGGTTAACGGTCGCCCGCTTCCCGATTTCTAGGCGTTTCGCACATGCCCTTGGGCCTTGAAGTTTGCCGCCACTGCCCGCATTCCTTAGGCAATGCTTGGTGACGCCTACGTCGCCACTGATTCCAAGGGAGGGCGCATGAGCGACCAAGATTTTGACAACGAATTTGATAACGACGTTGATAGTGATAACGACGTGGATAGTGAAAACGAAGCCCCGACATGGGTAGCGGAAGACGAGGCCTCCGCGTACGAGCAAGAGCATAGCGACGACGCCTTTGACGAACAGGAGTACCGCTCCGATGGGGAAAAGGTGCACTCTATCGTGTCGGCACGCGATATGCTGCCAGAGCGTATTTACCTGTTACCGATTCATAATCGCCCTTTCTTTCCCGCCCAAGTGCAGCCGCTGGTGATCAACCGTGAACGTTGGGAAGAGACCATGCGCCGGTTGGGTAATACGCCGCATCACACGATTGGCGTGGCGTTTGTCGGTGAAGCCGGGGTTGATGCGCTTAGTGGCGACAGCTTTCCTGAGATCGGCACCGCCGTGAAGGTGCATAAGCTCAAAAGCGAAGATCAGCAGATTCAGTTTATTGCCCAGGGGTTGCAGCGCTTTAAAATTAAGCGCTGGCTGTCGAAAGAGCCACCTTATTTAGTCGAAGTCACTTACCCCAAAGAGCCGGTTGACGCGGAAAATGAAGAGACCCGTGCTTATGCCATGGCGATTATCAACGGCATCAAGGAGCTGTTGCCGATAAACCCGCTGTATGGCGAAGAACTCAAGCACTACTTGAATCGCTTCAGCCCCAATCAGCCGGGGCCGTTGGCCGATTTCGCGGCGGCGATCACCTCGGCCAAAGGCCCAGCACTTCAAGATGTGCTCGCGACTCTCCCGGTGGCCGAGCGCATGCAGAAGGTGTTGCCGCTGTTGCGCAAAGAGATCGACGTGGCGCAGCTGCAAAGCGAAATTAGCGAGCAAGTTAACGCGCAGATGCAGGAGCGTCAGCGCGAATTCTTTTTACGCGAGCAGCTGAAAGTCATTCAGCGCGAGCTGGGTATTTCCAAGGATGACCGCGAAAACGATGTTGATACCTTCCGCGCGCGCTTAGAAAACTTAACCGTGCCCGAGCGCGTGCAGACGCGCATCGATGAAGAGCTAAATAAGCTCGGCGTACTGGAAACGGGTTCGCCAGAATACGGCACCACTCGCAACTACCTGGACTGGCTCACCTGCTTGCCGTGGGGTATCACCAGCGACGATAAGCTGGATTTGGCCCACGCACGTAAAGTGCTTGATCGTGACCACGATGGCTTAAAAGACGTGAAAGAGCGCATCATTGAGTTTCTGGCCGAGGGCACGTTCAAAGGCGACGTGGGTGGCTCGATTGTGTTGCTGGTTGGCCCGCCGGGGGTCGGTAAAACCTCGGTTGGCCGCTCGATTGCCGAAGCGCTGGGGCGCAAGTTCTACCGCTTTTCGGTGGGCGGCATGCGTGACGAGGCTGAAATCAAAGGCCATCGCCGCACCTATATCGGTGCCATGCCTGGCAAGCTGGTGCAGGCATTTAAGGAAGTGGAAGTCCAAAATCCGGTGATCATGCTCGATGAGATTGATAAGTTAGGGCAGTCGTTTCAGGGTGATCCTGCCTCGGCGCTGCTTGAGGTGCTTGACCCTGAGCAGAACGTTGATTTCCTGGATCACTACCTAGACGTGCGCATGGACCTTTCGAAGGTGTTGTTCGTTTGTACGGCGAACACGCTGGATTCGATTCCAGGGCCGCTTCTTGACCGCATGGAACAGATTCGCCTCGCCGGCTATATTGCCGAGGAAAAAGTCGCGATTGCCAAGCATCACCTATGGCCGAAATTGTTGAAGCGCGACAACTTGAGTAAAAAGCGTATCAACCTGACAGATGCCGCGCTGAAGCAGGTCATCGAAGGCTATGCCCGTGAAGCGGGTGTACGTCAGTTAGAAAAACAGCTGCACCGTATTGTGCGTAAAGCTACCGTGAAAATGCTGGAAAATGATCAAGAAACGGTCAAGGTGTCGGTCAATAACTTAGAAGAGTTTTTGGGTAAACCGATCTTCCGCAAAGAGAAAGTGCTTAAGGGCGAAGGTGTGGTAACGGGGCTTGCCTGGACCACCATGGGGGGCGCCACGTTACCGATTGAAGCATCTAAGGTACACGCGCTGGATCGTGGCTTTAAACTGACTGGCAAGCTTGGCGACGTGATGCAAGAGTCGGCCAATATTGCCTACAGTTACACCTTGGGCCATCTGAAAGAATACGGCGCCGATGCGGATTTCTTTGATTCGGCATTTGTGCACCTACACGTGCCCGAAGGGGCGACCCCCAAAGACGGCCCATCGGCTGGGGTCTCAATGACCACGGCGCTGCTCTCGTTGGCGAAGCACAAAGCGATCAACCGGCCCTTGGCCATGACCGGTGAGTTAACGCTGACCGGCCAGGTGCTGCCGGTTGGTGGTATCCGCGAAAAAGTGATTGCCGCCCGGCGCAGCGATATCTTCGAGGTCATTCTGCCTGAAGCTAACCGTCGCGATTATGAAGAATTGCCGGATTACCTGACAGAAGGGGTCACGGTTCACTTTGCCGATCGCTACCAGGACGTGGCTAAGGTGGTGTTCGGCTGAAGGATGTCGAGACGCTTCTTAAATTGCTTCCGTCACTTTTCCTCTAATCTCGTTACTAATCAACGCCGCGCGGTCAGCGCGGCGTTGATTTTCTTATACCTAAGTCGTTGTGTGTCAACGCTATCCTCTATATGTTTAAGACTTTCTACTGATGTCGAAGGCGAGCAGGAGAGGTAGCGATGCGCGAAAACCAGCCGGTAACCGATAAAGAGTATGCGTTGGAAGATGACGACGTATTGATTTCCCGGTCTGATATAGACGGAAACATCACCTACGCTAACTCCGATTTTATCGAAGTGAGTGGTTATACGCTCGATGAACTCATTGGTTCCCCGCATAACCTGTTACGTCATCCCGATATACCACCGGAAGTGTTTAACGATTTTTGGCAAACGCTAAAAGCGGGGCATACCTGGCAAGGTACGCTGAAAAATCGGCGTAAAAATGGTGATCATTACTGGGTGCAAGCCACCGTGTCTGCTTTACGCGACGGTGACCGCGTGGTGGGCTATACCTCAGTGCGTCGCCGGGCGACACCAAAGGCGATTCAGCGTGCGGAACGTGTTTATGCCACGATTCGTCGTAAAGGTAGCTCGCGCGGGTACAAGATTCAGCGTGGTGCCATCAAACGCACAGGGCTTGCGGGATGGGTCGGGCGCTTTAGCTTCAGCAGCATGCAGGCAAAGCTGATGGGGATGGTGCTGGTTGCCGTCATTCTGCTTACCGTTGCCGGTGGCTTGGGTGTATACGGGCTGATGGTATCGGGAGAGCGTTTAGCGCGGTTGAATCAAGCCGGGTTGGAAGACGTGGCGACCCTGCAAGCCATTGAACGACTGCTCAACCAGGAAGTTAACGCTTTGGCGCCGGCGGTGCGCAATCCCCGGGGGGTGGACCTTCCAGCGCTCATCTCGACCTGGGAAGAAAGCAAAGCGCGGATGAATGACCGTTGGGAGCAGTACAGCAATGCGGATCAGACCGAACGCCAAGACGTTGCTGATTTTTATGCCCAGCTAACTACCATTCAGGAGGCGATTAGCGCCACCTATGCCGCATTGGATGACGGTCAAGGGTTTCAGGCGTTTGAATCTTTCAACGATGGCGTCGAACCCACGTTAGCCGCGCTACAAGCCTCGGCTGATGCTCTTGTTGCGAGCGAACGCGAGCTGGCATCTGAATTAATGGGCGCCGCCCAAGCCGGGCAAACGCAAATGGTGACGGCTCAAGCGGGGGTGCTGATTATCGGCATCGCGACCATGGTGCTGTTAAGCGTGTTGATTTTGAAGTCGCTGGTAAGCTCGCTTAATGACGCCCGGCGCGTCACTTTTCAAATCGCGGCAGGTAATTTGGCAACGCGGGTTAATCAGCAACGCCAGGATGAGCTTGGTGACCTGCTGAACTCGATCCGTATGATGCGGGCCTCGCTCTCGAACATCGTGGGGGAAGTCGATGAGCGTATTCAGGCGGTAACCCCGGCGGCGCAGCGCATTGCCAATGAGAACGAAGACCTAGCGTCTCGTACCGAGCAACAGGCATCGTCCCTGCAACAAACCGCCTCTAGTATGGATCAAATGACCGCCACGGTGCAGCAAAATACCGACAATGCGCGACAGGCGAATCAGCTCGCCATGAAAAATGCCGAAGCCACTCGTGAGACGGGCGAGCAGATGCAGAAGCTAGTCGAGCGGATGGAGCGGATCTCGGATCGCTCTTCAAAAATGACCGATATTATCAGTGTGATCGATGGCATCGCGTTTCAAACCAATATTTTGGCCCTGAATGCCTCGGTTGAGGCGGCGCGTGCCGGTGAAGCCGGGCGTGGTTTCGCGGTAGTGGCCAGTGAAGTGCGCCAGCTAGCAGGGCGTAGTGCGACGGCGGCACAGGAAATACGTGAGCTGATTGAT
This sequence comes from Vreelandella vilamensis, assembly GCF_031451755.1. Classification (NCBI taxonomy): domain Bacteria; kingdom Pseudomonadati; phylum Pseudomonadota; class Gammaproteobacteria; order Oceanospirillales; family Halomonadaceae; genus Vreelandella; species Vreelandella vilamensis. Next base: position 27,573 of record NZ_JARWAN010000018.1, read on the forward strand.
GCCTCCGACAGCGAGATTCAAGGAGGCCGCCGCGACGCCAAGGCCGCGGAAACGTCCATTGAAGATGTGGTAGCGCAGGTAATGAAAGTCAGCGATCTGATGGAGGAAATCTCGCATGCTTCAGAAGAGCAGAGCAGCGGCATCGCCCAGATCAACTCCGCAGTGTCGGAAATGGACCAAGTGACGCAGCAAAACGCCAGCCGCGTGCAATCCATTGCCGAGTCGGCTAATCAGCTAACGCATGAAGCCCACGAGTTGGCGAACGTTATTGCCGCCTTCCGTCTGGAAGGCGGTCATGAAGAAAATATTGAAGCGGCATTAGCGCGGTTGGAGCCCTCATCGCATCGCCAGGCAGCGCTATCGCAGTTGACGGTTTAACAAGACTTGAGCGCTTTTGGTTAAATAAACCCGCTCTCTTCCTGGCGCGCGGCACGAAGTTTGTCGCGGGCGATGTAGAGAGCGGCAATGGCGCGGGCTTCATGGAAGTCCTCACGCATGAGTAGCATCGGCAGCTCTTCGAGGGCATGCGTCTCAACGATCAAAGGCTCAGGCTCATCACCGGGTAGACGCTTGGGGTAAAGGTCAGTGGCGATTAACACTTGCATGCGGTGGCGCATGTAGTTGGGCGCAAGTGAAAGCTCAACGAGCGGCTCAACTCGGTGTGCACCAAAACCGCACTCTTCCATCAGTTCGCGGTTAGCGGCGGTGACGAAATCTTCCCCAGGGTCTACTAGCCCTTTAGGTAGCGTAAGTACGTAATCCTCAAACCCCGCGGCATACTCGCGAATTAAGAGCACGTGTTCCGGGTCTGGCATGGCGACAATCATTACCGCACCACGGTCGGCACCGGTTAGCCGCTCGAAAGTGCGCTCCTCGCCGTTGGAAAAGCGAAGCCCAAGCGATTCAACGTGAAACAAGCGGCTTTTTGCCACGCTTTCCCGCGTTAAAATCTGGGGTTTTTGCAGGTACGTTGGCGTGTTGCCCTCGGACTTTGACGCGTGAGCGGGTTGCGTATCAGATGATGACATCGGTGCCTCCGTGGTTAAGCCGTCTCAGGGGGTAAGCGTGCTGGGTAAAAGCGATTGCGCTACAATACCATGCTTTCCCTGACTGTCTGGAGTGGCGCATGATCAACTGGCAGGCCATAGATACCGTGCTGTTGGATATGGATGGCACGCTACTGGATTTACATTTCGATAGCCATTTCTGGTTAGAACACTTGCCGCGCCGCTATGTCGAGTTGCATCAGCTTGATGAGGCGTCACAAGCAGCACTCCAAGCCCGGATTATCAGTGAGCAGGGGACACTCAATTGGTACAGCCTGGCGTATTGGAGTCGTGAGTTGGGCGTGGATATCGTCGCTCTCAAGCGTGAAGTGCAGCACCTCATTGGTCTGCGTGGCGATGCGCTTGATTTTCTTACGTGGCTACAAACAGAACATCCACGCGTGGTACTCGCCACCAATGCTGACCGGGCAAGCTTAGCGCTCAAACTGCCTTTAACCGGGCTGGAAGCGTATCTGGATGCTATCGTCTCTTCAGAAGATGTGGGAGCGGCAAAAGAAGAGCAAGCTTTCTGGTTCGCGCTACAAGAGATTGAGCCATTTGACCCGGCGCGCACGCTGTTTATTGACGATAACCCTCGCGTGTTGGAAAGTGCCCGCGAATTTGGCATTAAGCATCTACTTGGCATAAAACAGCCCAATAGCCAGCGGCCGGAGAAAGTGCTTCAGGAGTTTGTCGCTTTGGACCGTTTTGCCCAGCTGTTACCTCGCGATATGCCGCATGAGGAGCCTAAATGAGCGAAAATGTACGGTTAGATAAATGGCTTTGGGCCGCACGCTTTTTCAAAACCCGCGCGCTGGCGAAAAAGGCGATCGAAGGCGGCAAAGTTCAATACGATGGCGCACGGGCCAAAACCAGTAAGAACGTGGAATTGGGTGCGATCATCCGTGTCCCGCAGGGGTGGGATGTCTATGATGTCGAAGTCACCGGTGTCTCCGGCCAGCGCCGCGGCGCACCGGAAGCTCGCATGCTTTACGCAGAAACAGAAGAAAGCCGTGAGCGTCGCGAGCGTGAAGCCGAAGCGCGCCGTTTAAACAATCAGGTAATGCAACACCCGCTGAAACGCCCGGATAAAAAGCAGCGTCGCGAGATCCAGCGCTTCCAGCGTCAGCAGGGTGAAAATGAGTAATACGATGACCGACCAGATCCAACGTTTTTTGTTTGACCAAACCAATGTGCGTGGCGAGATTGTCACGCTCGAACGAGCTTACCAAGAAGTGCTGGAACGCCACGCCTACCCACCGGCGGTGAACGCACTACTCGGTGAGCTTTTAGCCGCTGTCGCGCTGCTGACGGATACCGTTAAGCTTGATGGTACCTTGAGTATTGAGGTGCGCGGCCAAGGCGCGCTTTCGCTTTTGATGGCCGAATCTAATCCTGGGGGAGAATTGCGCGCGATTGCTCGCCTGACGGAAGAAACGGCGCTGCCGAATGAAGCCGCTACCTTTGGTGAGCTGGTAGGTGACGGGCAGATTGTGATTACGCTCGACCCGAAAGGAGGGCATCGGTATCAAGGGATTGTGGCGTTGGATCACGATACGCTGGCAGGATGTTTAGAAGCGTATTTTGGACAATCAGAACAGCTACCCACACGGCTGTGGCTTGCCGCAGACGGCCAGCGTGCTGGCGGGTTGCTACTGCAGCGCTTGCCCCATGAAGCGCAAAATCAAGATGTGGATGCGTGGGCGCGTAGCGTACAGCTAGCGGACACCATCAAACGCGAAGAGCTTTTAGGCTTGGAACAGCGTGAAGTGCTCTATCGGCTCTATCACGAAGAGACGGTACGCGTTTTTGAGCCCAAGGCGCTGTATTTCGGTTGTACTTGCTCACGCGAGCGTATGGCCAAGGGACTACTGACCTTAGGCGCTGATGAGCTTCGTGATATCGTGGCCGAACAAGGGGGGATAGATACCCAATGCCACTTTTGCCATTCACGATACCACTACACAGCGGCCGAAATAGACTCTCTTTTGGTTAACCCGGACGCCTCAGCCCCGACAATTCATTGATGGTGTAGTCGAGTCGGGAAAGTCAGTGTTACGGGCTAAGAAAAAATAACAAACAGCAGAATCAATAAGATTGGTGCCACGAGTAAACGCTCGTTTTACTGAAATTTTGCGGTGCAACACAAAATGTAGTGGTTGTGTTGTAGCTTAACTACAAAATATTTGCCTTATGCCCCCATTTCCCGGGGACGTTCTTTTTGTCATAATGCGCCCGTTTTCAGCGTGCCTGCCCGCGTAACTATGCGGTTGGGATGACTTTTCAGGCGTCGGTGACGCCGGGTAAATGAGATAATTGGCCACAAGGCCCAGGAATCGACATGACCACGACTCAAGCTGCCCCTCAAGCCCACGTGAACCTGACCAGTGCCGAACTGATCGAGCGCGCCGTGGCCCGTGGTGAAGGCCGTCTGTCGGCTAACGGCGCTCTGGTGGTAAACACCGGCGAACGTACCGGCCGCTCACCGAAAGACCGCTTCATCGTCGATGAAGCCTCGACTCGCGATAGCATTGATTGGGGAATCGTTAACCGCCCGTTTGACGCCGATAAGTTTGGGGCTTTGTGGGCACGCGTCAGCGATTACCTGGAAAGTGGAGAGCATTTTGTCTCCGAGCTGCATGTGGGCAGTGACCCGGTTCATTACCTGCCGGTACGAGTGGCCGCCGAAACCGCGTGGCACAATTTATTCGGCCGCACGATGTTTGTCCGCCCGGAGGTGTACAACCCGAACACCAAAGAGGCATGGCAGATTCTCAATGCGCCGCACTTTGAGTGTGTGCCTAGCCGTGATGGCACCAATTCTGACGGCTGTGTGATTATCAATTTCGCCGAAAAGAAAGTGCTCATTGCGGGCATGCGCTACGCTGGTGAAATGAAAAAAGCCATGTTCTCGGTGCAGAATTTCTTGTTGCCGGAATCCGGCGTACTGCCTATGCATTGCTCTGCCAATGTGGGTGAAGATGGTGAAACATGCCTTTTCTTCGGCCTTTCCGGTACCGGTAAAACCACGCTTTCCGCTGACCCAGCGCGCTACCTGATTGGTGATGATGAGCACGGCTGGGGTGATGGCACTGTCTTTAACATGGAGGGCGGGTGCTATGCGAAATGCATCGATCTCTCTGAGAAAAACGAGCCAGTAATCTGGAACGCCATCCACTTTGGTACCGTGCTGGAAAACGTCGTACTCGATGACCGCCGCGAGCCGGATTACGCTGATGATAGCCTGACGCAGAACTCGCGCGCTGCTTACCCACTTGAGCACATTGACAAGCGCGTGCCGGAAAACCGTGCCGGTGAGCCCAACGCGATTGTCTTTTTAACCTGCGACATGTCGGGTGTTTTACCGCCGGTTTCTGTGCTGTCTAAAGAAGCGGCGGCGTATCACTTCCTCTCTGGCTACACCGCCAAAGTCGGCTCCACCGAAATGGGCTCTTCTGAAGGGTTGGAAGCAACGTTTTCAACGTGCTTTGGTGCGCCGTTCTTTCCGCGCCCGGCGCGAGAGTACGCCGACCTGCTCATCAAGCGTGTTGAGCAGAAAGATGCTCAGGTTTATTTGGTCAACACCGGCTGGACCGGTGGTTCTTACGGTGAAGGCGGCTCGCGCTTCTCTATTCCAACGACGCGCGCGATTATTAGCGCGATTCAGTCTGGCGTGCTGCGCGATGTGGAAACGCAGCAAATTGACGGCTTGAATCTACAGGTACCGACCGCCGTGCCCGGCGTCGACTCCAGCTTGCTGAACCCGCGTCAAACGTGGAAAGACCAAGAAGCTTACGATCGCCACCTACGCGAGCTGACCACCAAGTTCGTGGATAACTTCAAGAAGTTCGAAGGCGTAGATAATGCCATCATTAAAGCAGGCCCAAGCTTAACGTAATCAACATGGCTTGGTAGCGGCATACTGACAAGCGGGGCAGTGCAAAAGCACTGCCCCGCTTGTGGTTTAGGCAATGGTAAGCTTGGCAGAAAGGTGAAGCTTGGCTATCATTTGATATATTAATATAAAATCATCTGATAGAGAGCTGGCTATGCACACCCAGATAAACGAGTTTCATGTGCCCAAAAGTGCTCAGGGGGAAGACTTTTGGCTCTCGATTGGACTTCCGTCGCGGGGTGCAAGCCTTCACGAAACGCTGCATCAAGGCATACCTTTCCATGTCTATACCAAGCTGGTGGCCATTTCTGGCCTGGAGAGTAAGAAGCTAGCGAAATATCTGGTCATCCCGCCTGCGACGTTACAACGCCGAGCAAAGGCAGGGCGCTTCAAAGTGGACGAAGGGGATCGTCTATATCGTTTTGCCGAGGTTTATAAGTGCGCCATTGATCTGTTTGAAGGAGATAAAGAGCAGGCACGCAAGTGGCTTCTTAACCCCGTTCGAGGGCTTGGCGGGAAGCATCCAGCGGATATGATTTCAACATCAGCCGGGGCAGAGGCCGTGCTCGACCTTATCGGGCGGTTGGAGCACGGGGTGTTTGCATGAGCCAAGTGTATGGTTATCGATTGGTTAAGCGGAAATGGCGTCATAGTGCCTTTGACGGCGAAGGTGCACGCTTATACGGGGGACGCTGGAACAGTAAGGGAAACGCCTGCGTGTACTTAGCCAGTTCTGAATCACTGGCGATGCTAGAGGTTATGGTACATATAGAAGATTATGCGCTGTTGGAAAAGTACACACTGATTGAGGTTTCGCTTAATGGCGAAGACCTCATGCAACTTCCAAAAGATGAATGGCCCGCCGACTGGCGAGTTGAGCCCGCGCCCTCTTCGACAGCTGTAATCGGCGATAGCTGGCTCAAAAGTCAATCGAGCCTGGCGTTGGTCATACCGAGTGTCGTGGTGCCCCGGGAAACAAATTACCTTTTAAACCCTCGGCACCCTAATTTTGCAGACCTTGTAACTGGAGCAACAGAAGTCGACTTTGCTCCCGACCAACGGCTTTGATACCCCTTTCCTGTCTCATCAAGCCTGCCTTAATTTGACGAATAATCGCTGCGCCAATAAAGGCCTTGTGCAATATCGCGACGTTGCTGATCGTTGGTACGCCCTGAGCGTCGAACTTCTGGTCCACTGAGTAGTCACATTTCAGCCATACTTTTACACGATGTGTGTATTGTGAGGTTGTTGTATACATTTTTACTTTGTGGCCGTAGGAGCGATAAGTAGATGAAACGACGCCATTTTTTAGGTTTGTCGGGTTTAACCGGCTTAACGGCGCTGCTACCCGGCGTTTCCATGGGCTTTCCACGGGTGAAACTCGAAGCCGCTGACGGACTTGAGCGTGTGACGTTAAGCGAGGATGAATGGCGCGAGAAACTCTCGTCAAAAGCTTTTTACGTTCTGCGGCAACACGGCACGGAAGCCGCGTTTTCCAGCCCGCTGAATGCCGAGCAGCGCAAGGGCGAGTATCGCTGCGCCGGGTGTGATTTGGTGTTGTTTACTAGCGACACGAAGTTTGAGTCTGGTACCGGCTGGCCGAGTTTTTATACGCATGTCGAAGGGCATTTACTTAGCCAGCTCGATTTCAGCATGATTTGGCCGCGGGTTGAGTATCACTGCGCGCGCTGCGGTGGGCATCAAGGGCATGTTTTTGGTGATGGGCCAGAACCCACCGGGCTGCGCTGGTGCAACAACGGTGCCGCACTGCATTTCGTGCCTGCCTGAGGCAGTTAAAGCCGCTTTGTGATACCTTGTCGCTTCTACTAAAGGCTGCATGAGTTAGTTGCGATATATGGATGTCAATCAGCGTATTCTCACGCGCTTAGCCGATGAGCTAAGCGTTCGTCCGCAACAGGTATCGGCCACAGTCGCCTTGCTAGATGAAGGCGCCACGGTGCCTTTCATTGCCCGTTACCGCAAAGAAGTCACCGGTGCGCTGGATGACATACAACTGCGCCAGCTCGACGAGCGCTTGCGCTACCTGCGTGAGCTAGAAGAGCGCCGCGCGGCGGTACTTTCCGCCATTGAGGAGCAGGGCAAGTTAAGCCCAGAGCTGGCGGGAAAGATCGACGCGGCGGATACCAAGCAGCGCCTGGAAGATTTATACCTTCCGTATAAGAAAAAGCGCCGCACCAAAGCACAGATTGCCCGCGAAGCGGGATTAGAGCCGCTAGCGGATGCGCTGCTGGCAGACCCCACGCGAACTCCCGAAACCGAAGCGGCCAAGTATCTGCGCCCTGCGGAAGGTGAAACGCCTGCGATTGAGGATGCCAAAGCCGCGCTCGACGGGGCCAAGCAGATACTGATGGAGCGCTTTGCCGAAGACCCGGAATTGGTAGGGCAACTGCGTCAACGTCTGTGGCAAGAAGGCGAGCTTTCGGCACGCATGCTAGAGGGCAAAGCGCAGGACGGCGCCAAGTTCTCCGACTACTTTGAACACGATGAAAAGCTGGCGAGGGTGCCGTCTCACCGTGCGCTGGCAATGTTCCGCGGGCGTAACGAGGGTGCGCTGAGTCTCGCGATTCGCTTGCCCGGTGAAGACGAGGTCGAGGTGCACCCTGCTCAGGTGGCGATAGCCAAGCACGTGGGGGTGCGTAACGAAGGGCGCCCTGCCGATAAATGGCTGTCTGAGGTCGTGCGCTGGACCTGGCGGGTCAAGCTCTATACCGCGCTTGAAACCGAGCTTCTGGGCCAGCTACGCGAACAAGCCGAGCTCACCGCCATTGAGGTATTTGCGGCGAACTTGAAAGATTTGCTGCTGGCCGCGCCCGCCGGGCAGAAAGTCACGCTGGCGATTGACCCTGGCCTGCGCACCGGCTGTAAAGTCGCGGTGGTAGATGCCACCGGCCAGTTTGTCGATCAAGCGACGATCTACCCTCATGCGCCGCAAAAGCGTTGGGATGAATCGCTTGCTGAACTGGCACGTTTGGTGAAAAAGCATAACGTCTCGCTGATTGCGGTAGGCAACGGTACGGCCAGCCGTGAAACCGACAAACTGGCCGCCGAGCTCGTCAAAGCCATGGCGCCTGATTTCCGGCTGAGCAAGGTCATGGTTTCCGAAGCCGGGGCATCGGTTTACTCAGCGTCTGAATACGCCTCTCGCGAGCTGCCTGATCTTGATGTCACGGTGCGGGGCGCGGTGTCGATTGCCCGTCGGCTGCAGGACCCGTTGGCTGAGCTGGTCAAAATCGAGCCGAAGTCCATCGGGGTGGGGCAGTACCAGCACGATGTCTCCCAAGTGCAGCTCTCAAGGTCGCTAGAAACGGTCATCGAAGACTGTGTTAACGCCGTGGGGGTGGATTTGAACACCGCCTCTAGCGCGCTTCTCTCGCGTGTGGCGGGGCTCTCATCGACGCTTGCCGACAATATCGTCACCCAGCGCAATGCCAAAGGCGCTTTTGCCAGCCGCAAGGAACTTTTAGATGTCAGCCGGCTAGGGCCGAAAACCTTCGAGCAGTGCGCCGGTTTCTTGCGCATTCCTCAGGCGAAAAACCCGCTGGATGCCAGCGCCGTTCACCCGGAAGCTTACCCACTCGCGGAACGCATCGCCAAGCAAAGTGGGCGCGAGCTACGAAGCCTGATCGGTGATAGCGCCGCGCTGAAAGCGCTCACACCGGCCGATTTTGCCGATGAGCGGTTTGGTGTGCCCACGGTGACCGATATCATTGCCGAGCTGGACAAACCCGGCCGCGACCCGCGCCCTGAGTTTAAGGCCGCCGAGTTCCGCGAGGGCGTCGAGACCCTGAACGACCTGAAGGTCGGCATGGTGCTGGAGGGAACCGTGACTAACGTGACCCATTTTGGCGCGTTTGTGGATATCGGCGTGCATCAAGATGGCTTGGTGCATATTTCCGCGCTCTCTGATCGTTTTGTCGAAGACCCGCGTAGCGTGGTGAAAGCCGGCGACATTGTCACGGTGAAGGTAATGAGCGTTGATATCCCGCGCAAACGAGTGGGCATGTCCATGCGACTGGATGATCAACCAGAGACGGATAGCGCCGCTAGCCCGCAAAACGCGGTTAAATCCGGTGACGTAAAGCCTAATCGTGGGAAACGAAAATCCACTAAACCGGCACAGGAAAGCGCGCCGGTGGGAGCGCTTGGTGCGGCACTGCTCAAAGCGCGCCACGATAAGTAGTCGCCAAATAATAGCCTGGGTTAATTAGCCTGTTATCTTGATTGTTGCCTAAGTGGCGCCATATCCTGCGCTTGATGTGTTTGCCGTGGCGACATTCGCTGAGTTCACCTCGCCCGCTGCGGCGGGCTTTTAAACAAGGAGTGTTCACCTTGTCTGAGCCTCTCACTGTACCGTCTTTTTTAGCCGCCAACGTGGCGCGTTTGCTGCCCGCCGCCCGCGAAGGTCGCTTGGGCCACCTACGCCGGGGGATCGAAAAAGAGGGGCTTCGTGTCGACGCCCAGGGCCGCATTGCCCAGACACCACACCCGTATGCGTTTGGCTCTAAGTTAACCCACCCACATATCACGACGGATTATTCCGAGGCGCTTTTGGAGTACATCACGCCGGTGTACTCCGAGCCGCGCGAAGCGCTGGCCTTTTTGGGGGACCTGCAGGCGTTTAGCTACCGGTATCTTGACGACGAGTGGATCTGGCCGGCGAGTATGCCTGCCCGTTTAAACGGCAACGATAGTGTCGTGATAGCTGACTACGGCAATTCCAATTCCGGCATCATGAAGCATGTTTATCGCAAAGGGTTAGACGTGCGTTATGGACGCATCATGCAAGCAATTGCCGGCGTTCACTATAATGTCTCGCTGCCGGATTCGATGTGGAAAGTGCTACAGGCGTTTGAAGGGCAAGAAAGCACCTCGCTGAACGACTACCGTTCGGCACGTTACTTTGGTTTGATTCGCAATTTTCGCCGCCATAGCTGGCTTTTGCTGTATCTCTTCGGCGCTTCGCCGGCGATTGACAAAAGCTTTCTGCCCAGCGGTAACGTGCCGGAAAAGCTTAAAACGTTAGACGATGAAACCTATTATGCGCCTTACGCCACGACATTGCGCATGTCGGATCTGGGCTATCAAAACAAGGTGCAAGAGCAGTTGAAAATCTGTTTCAACTCGCTGTCCAATTACGTTAATACGTTGCGCCATGCTATTTCTTCGCCGTGGCCTGATTACGAAAAATTAGGGGTGAACGTTGACGGTGAATGGCGTCAGCTCAATGCCAATATTTTGCAAATTGAAAATGAGTACTACAGCGATATTCGCCCAAAACGTGTCGCTAAGTACAACGAAACACCAAGCCAGGCGCTAGAAGCACGTGGTGTGGAATACATCGAAGTGCGCTGTTTGGATTTAAACCCTTTTGATCCGCTCGGTGTGACCGAAACCCAAATTCGTTTTATTGATGCGTTTCTCATGTGGTGCTTGCTTAGCGAAAGTCCGTGGATTTCTGATGAGGAGTGCGACCGTCTGGATGATAATCGTCGCTTTGTCGTCGAGCGCGGCCGCGACCCGGCGCTGGTTCTGACGCGCGATGGTAAAGCCACTAGCGTGCGCGAGTGGGGTGAGCAGATTTTTACCGAGATGACCGAAGTGGCAACGTTGCTCGATGCGATGGAGGACGGCTCTCCCCATGCTGAGGCCATTGCGGCCTTGGCACCTAGTCTGCAAGATTCGTCGTTGACACTCTCAGCGCAGCTTTTGAAACGCCTTGAACAAGAGAACGTGTCGCTTAATGAGTTAATGCTTTCCTTGGCCAAAGAACAGGGCGAACAGTTGCGCCATCAGCCGATGATGCGCGCCCGTGAATCACTGCTAGATCAGCTAGTGGAGACGTCGCACCAACAGCAACACGATATCGAAGAAGCCGACCAAGAGAGTTTTGACGCGTTTCTGGCCGACTACTTTGCCAGCGCACGGGAAAACCGTGCGCTCACGCCGCTTCACCGCGAGGAGTCTTCTTAATGTTGGCAACGTCCCGCTCCGTGTCACTGGCAGGGGTCGCGTTCGGCGTTTTGATGATGGCCGTTGCGCTCGCGCTTGAACATATCGGAGGCCTTGCGCCTTGCCCGCTGTGTATTTTTCAGCGAGTGGGGGTGATTGCCACTGTCATTGTGCTGGCGGTGGCAGCATTGCATAACCCTGCTGGCCGCATTGGGCGTGTTTTTTACGGTGTGCTTGGCTTAATAACCGTTGCCAGCGGGGCTTTTGTCGCCGGGCGTCATGTGTGGTTGCAGTCATTGCCTGCCGATAAAGTGCCGAGCTGCGGACCCAATCTTGATTATATGATGGACATGCTGCCGCTACAGGACGTGGTGGCGAAGGTACTCACCGGTTCCGGCGAGTGCGCCGACATTGATTTCACTCTGCTGGGGCTTTCCCTTCCCGCCTGGACGCTGATCGGCTTTTTGCTCTTGGCCTTAGCGCCACTGCGGCTGCTTTGGCTCGCGGTGACCGCTCGTCGTTAAACTGCTTTTGCGTTTATTTCGCTTCGTTCGGCGCCCGCACATTACGTGCGGGTGTCGAATGTGTTCACGCCGGATAAAAAATATTTTGACGATTTGCCAAAATGTAGATATTTTCTAGTAGAGTACTTTAACGATTACCTATTGCCGCTACAGCTAATGCCACTACAGCTGTTGCCACTACATCTTGGGAGCTATGACGATGAGCCGTTTTAATTGGGACGATCCGTTACTACTGGAACAGCAGTTGACCGACGAAGAGCGTCAGATTCGCGACGCCGCCTACGACTACTGCCAAGAAAACCTGCAACCGCGTGTGTTGTCGGCGTTTCGTGAAGAGCGTTTTGACCGCGACATCATGAGCGAGATGGGCGAACTTGGCCTTCTGGGCGCGACGGTCTCGCCGGAATACGGCGGTGCTGGCGTTAACCATGTCGCTTACGGGCTGATCGCTCGCGAAGTCGAGCGTGTCGATTCCGGTTATCGCTCGGCCATGAGCGTACAGTCGTCGCTGGTGATGTTCCCGATTGAAGCGTATGGCTCAGAAGAGCAAAAGCAGAAATACCTGCCTAAGCTTGCCAGCGGTGAGATGGTCGGCTGCTTTGGCCTAACCGAACCCGATCACGGCTCCGACCCTGGCTCGATGGTCACGCGCGCCGAAAAAGTCGACGGCGGCTACCGTCTTACCGGTGCCAAAATTTGGATCACCAACAGCCCGATTGCCGATGTCGCCGTGGTATGGGCCAAATCAGCCGCTCACAATAACCAAATCAAAGGTTTTATCGTTGAGCGCGGCACTGAAGGCTTCAGCGCCCCGAAAATCGAGGGCAAGGTCTCTCTGCGTGCGTCGATCACCGGTGAGATCGTGCTGGATAACGCCTTTGTGCCAGAAGAGAACTTGCTGCCGAATGTGAGCGGCCTAAAAGGCCCGTTTGGCTGCTTGAACAAGGCGCGCTACGGCATTGCGTGGGGCGTCATGGGGAGCGCCGAATTCTGTTGGCACGCCGGGCGCCAGTACACGCTGGATCGTAAGCAGTTTGGTCGTCCGCTCGCCGCTAACCAGTTGATTCAGAAAAAACTCGCCGATATGCAGACCGAGATCACCTTGGGCCTGCAAAGCGCGCTTCAAGTGGGCCGGTTAATGGATAGTGGCAACTGGGCGCCGGAGATGATTTCGCTGATTAAGCGCAACAACTGCGGCAAGGCGTTGGATATTGCTCGCGTAGCACGGGACATGCACGGCGGTAACGGCGTATCAGACGAGTACGGCGTGATTCGCCACATGGTGAATTTGGAGTCGGTCAACACCTATGAAGGCACGCACGATATCCATGCGTTAATTCTGGGTCGGGCACAAACCGGAATCCAAGCCTTTTTCTAAGTGCTATTTCTAAGTGCTATCGGAAAAGTCAGCGAGCCTAATTCGTTCTCACGGCAGGAGTAAACCATGGCAGGTCCCTTACAAAGGTTGCGTGTACTTGACCTTAGCCGCGTGTTGGCGGGTCCCTGGAGTACCCAGATTCTGGCGGATATGGGGGCCGAGGTGATTAAGATTGAGCGCCCCGGCAGCGGTGATGATACGCGCCTATGGGGGCCGCCCTGGTTTCAGGCGGAAGACGGCAGTGAGACACGCGAATCGGCTTATTACCTCGCCGCCAACCGTGGTAAGCACTCGCTAACCGTCGATATTAGCCAGCCCGAAGGCCAAGACTTGATTCGTGAGATCGCCAGCCAAAGCGACATCTTGGTCGAAAACTTTAAAAGCGGCGGCCTCGCAAAGAAAGGGTTAGACTACGCAACGCTCTCGGCACTCAACCCGGGGTTGATCTACTGCTCGATCACGGGCTTTGGGCACACGGGGCCGATGGCCGAAATGGCGGGCTACGACTATCTTATTCAAGCCCAAGGTGGGCTGATGAGCATTACCGGGGCAGCGGATGGCGAGCCAGGTGCTGGGCCGAAACGTGTCGGTGTGGCAGTGGCGGACTTGACCACCGGTATGAACGCCACGATTGCCATTTTAGGGGCGCTGTACCACCGAACCCAGACTGGGGAAGGGCAGCATATCGACATGGCATTACTGGATGTTCAGGTGAGTTGGCTCGCCAATCAGGCGCAGAACTATTTTTGCAGTGGAAACCCGCCGGCGCGTACTGGCGATTACCACCCTAACTTGGTGCCCTATCAGCCGTTTCCCACCGCCGATGGTGAGCAAATTATTATTGCTGTCGGTAATAATGGGCAGTTTCAGCGTTTCTGCGAGGCGATTGGTCATGGTGAGCTTGCGCATGACATACGGTTTGCGACCAACGCTGAACGGGTAAAACACCGGGTTGAGCTTATCGAGTTGTTAGTGAGTGTGACGAAAACGCGCACGCTCAAACAGTGGACGGAGTTGCTCAACGAGATTGGCGTTCCCTGCGGTCCGATCCAGGATATCGCTCAAGTGTTTGATGACCCGCAAGTTCAGGCGCGTGGCATGGAGGTAACACTCGATTCCACCCATGGGCCAGTGAAGGGTGTGGCTAACCCGATCAAATATTCGAAAACCACGCTGGAATATCACAAGGCGCCGCCCATGCTAGGGGAAGATACGGCTGCGGTGCTTGAGCGCGTGCTGAAAAAACCGGCGAGCGAAATTGAAGCGCTCAAGAAAAAGGGTGTGGTTTAGCGCGTAGAATGGGTTGGTTACAGCACATTGGCGTCATCAAATAATTACTGAAAGAGGTTGATTGAATGAAAATTCTCGTCGCGGTGAAACGCGTCATCGACTACAACGTCAAAATTCGGGTCAAGTCGGATAACAGCGCCGTAGATCTCACCAACGTCAAAATGGCCATGAACCCCTTCTGTGAAATCGCCGTGGAAGAAGCCGTCCGCCTGAAAGAAAAGGGCGTGGCCACCGAGATCGTGGCGGTTACCATCGGCCCGAAACAAGCCCAAGAGCAACTGCGCACCGCCCTTGCCCTAGGCGCCGATCGCGCCATTCACGTTGAGACCGACGAACAGGTCGACTCGCTGGGGGCCGCGAAGGCGTTTGCCAAGCTGGTGGCAGACGAGCAGCCAGGTTTAGTCCTGCTCGGCAAGCAGGCGATTGACAGCGACAATAACCAAACCGGCCAGATGCTCGCGGCGCTCACCGATCTGCCGCAAGGCACGTTTGCCTCGAACGTCGCCATCGACGGCGAGAAAGTCACCGTCACCCGCGAAATTGACGGCGGCCTGCAGACCCTTGAACTCTCGCTTCCCGCGATCATCACCACCGATTTACGCCTCAATGAGCCGCGCTACGCCAAGCTCCCCGACATCATGAAGGCCAAGAAAAAGCCGCTGGACGTCAAGTCTCCCGATGATCTCGGTGTCTCCTTTGCTAGCAACGTCAGCTTAGTCAGCGTCGAGCCGCCAGCCGAGCGTCAAGGCGGTATCAAAGTCAGCTCCGTGGACGAGCTGATCGACAAACTGAAAAACGAAGCCAAAGTACTTTAACAAGGTATTTTAACAAAGCCCTTTAACAAAGTGCTTTAAGAGGAGCTGATCGCATGAGCATTCTGGTACTTGCTGACCTCCACGAAGGCCAACTCGCCGGCGCCACCGCGAGCGTGGTTGCCGCCGCGCAACAAATTATTAAAGACAGCGGCGGCGATATCGACGTCCTGATCGCGGGCGAAAACGTACAAGCCGCCGCCGAGGCCGCCGCGAAGCTCGACGGCGTGAGTAAAGTGCGCGTGGCGGATAACGCCGTTTACGCCCACCAACTCGCCGAGCCCATGGGCAAACTGCTGGCCGAGCTCGTCGGTGACTACACCCACCTGCTGGCCTCGGCCTCCACGACGGGCAAAAACGTCATGCCGCGCCTGGCTGCGCTCAAAGACGTTAGCCAGATTTCCGATATTATCAGTGTCGAGAGCGCGGATACCTTCAAGCGTCCGATCTACGCCGGTAACGCCATCGCCACGGTCAAAAGCGACGATGCACTGAAAGTCATCACCGTACGCCCCAGCGCCTACGACGGCGTCGCGGCAAGCGGCAGCGCCCCCGTCGAAGCGGTTGAGGTGGTCGTTGAAAACGCCCAGTCCACCTTTATCAGCGAAGAACTGGCCAAGTCCGACCGTCCCGAACTGGGGGGTGCCAAGGTGGTCATCTCCGGCGGCCGCGGCATGGGCAATGAAGAAAACTTCAAGCTACTCAATGGCATTGCCGACAAACTCGGTGCTGCCATCGGCGCCTCGCGCGCCGCGGTCGATGCAGGTTTTGCCCCCAACGACATGCAGGTGGGGCAGACCGGCAAGATCGTCGCGCCCGATCTCTACATTGCCGTGGGCATCTCAGGGGCTATTCAGCACCTGGCGGGGATGAAAGACGCCAAGGTAATCGTGGCGATCAACAAAGACGAAGAAGCCCCCATCTTCCAGATCGCCGATTATGGTCTGGTAGCGGATCTCTTTGAGGCGCTGCCAGAGCTTGAGCAAAAGCTGTAATCGCCTGGGAAAAATACAAAGGATAAGACTATGGAAACATTGCCCGATATTTTAATCCCCAAGGCCTTTATTGCCGGTGAATGGCGAGATGCGAAAACCCATTTTGCCGTTACTAACCCCGCCAATGGCGATGTGTTGGCACAAATACCCGATTTAGGCGCCGAGGAGACACGCGAAGCGGTCGCCGCAGCCGAAGGGGCTTGGCCCGCGTGGCGTAAACGCACGGCCAAAGAGCGCGCCAACCTGTTACGTGCCTGGTTCGATGCCATCATGGATCACCAAGAAGCGCTCGCCCGGCTGATGACGCTAGAGCAGGGCAAGCCGATTGCCGAGTCGCGGGGCGAGGTTGCTTATGGCGCGTCGTTTGTCGAGTTTTACGCCGAAGAAGCCAAACGGATGGCAGGCGAAACCTTGCCCAGCCACGGTGCTGATAAGCGCATTCTGGTCTTTCGCGAACCGATTGGTGTTGTCGCGGCGGTGACGCCCTGGAACTTCCCGCTGGCAATGATTACGCGTAAATGTGCCCCAGCATTAGCCGCGGGTTGCCCGGTGGTCATTAAACCTGCCGAGGCCACGCCGCTGACGGCGCTGGCGGTGGCACGGTTGGCCGAGCTTGCCGGACTTCCCGCCGGCGTGATTAACGTGGTAACGGCCAGCCAACCGGCGGCCATTGGCGAGGTGCTGACCACCGACTCGCGTGTGCGCAAGTTCTCCTTTACCGGCTCGACCCCGGTGGGCAAGAAATTGCTGGCTCAGTGCGCCGGTACCGTCAAAAAAGCCTCGATGGAACTCGGCGGTAACGCGCCCTTTATCGTGTTCGATGACGCCGATCTCGACGCGGCGGTGGAAGGGGCCATTGCGTCTAAGTACCGCAACTCCGGGCAAACGTGTGTCTGTACCAACCGTTTTTTGGTGCAGTCGGGCGTATATGACACGTTTGTGGAAAAGCTGGCCGCGCGCGTCAAGCAGCTGAAAGTGGGTAGCGGCTTGGAAGAAGGGGTCGCTCAAGGCCCGTTGATCAATCAGGCGGCGGTGGAAAAAGTCGAAACCCATATCGCCGATGCCCTCGAAAAGGGCGGACGGTTAATGTGCGGTGGCAAGCCTCATGCCATGGGCGGTACCTTTTTCGAGCCGACGATTATCGCCGATGTCTCGGATGACATGCGCGTTGCCCGTGAAGAAACCTTCGGCCCGCTGGCGCCGGTGTTTCGCTTTGAGACCGACGAGCAAGCAGTCGCCATGGCGAATGCTACCGAGTTTGGCTTGGCAGCCTACTTCTATGCGCGTGACTATCAGCGTATTTGGCACGTTATGGAAGGCTTGGAATACGGGATGGTCGCCATCAATGAAGGCATTCTGTCGACCGAATTGGCGCCTTTTGGCGGCGTGAAAGAGTCGGGTCTTGGGCGTGAAGGGTCTCGCCACGGGTTGGACGAGTTCACCGAATTGAAATATGTCTGTGTGGGCGGCCTTTAAGCGTTGCTATTGACGGGTATGTAAAAGAGACAGGTAAGGAAAGAGTGAATGAATAACGCGCAATTGAATGAAATGAAACAGAAATATGTGGCTAACGGTGCCGCCAGCCCCGCCACGCAGTTTGCCGATCGGGCGGAGAACGCCCTGATTTGGGATGCAGATGGCAATCGCATCATCGACTTCGCCGGCGGTATTGGGGTGCTCAATATCGGGCATTGCCACCCAAAGGTAGTCGAGGCCGTGAGAGAGCAAGTGGGCCGTGTGATGCATACCTGTCAGACCGTCATGCCCTATGAAGGCTACGTGCAAGTGGCCGAGAAGCTTAGCCAGATTTCCCCGGTGCGCGGCCATGGCAAGGTCATGCTGGTGAATTCGGGCGCCGAGGCGCTGGAAAACGCGGTCAAGATTGCGCGCGCGGCGACGGGCAAAAACAACGTCATTTGTTTTGACGGCGGCTATCACGGCCGCACGTTCATGACCATGGCAATGAATGGCAAAGTCGCGCCGTATGCGGCGGATTTCGGCAGTATGCCGGGTAACGTGTTTCGCGCGCCGTATCCGGTGCCGTTTCATGGGGTTAGCGAAGAAGACGCGATTCGCGGCTTGAAAATGACGCTCAAGACCGATGCCAACCCGCGCGATACCGCGGCGATCGTGATTGAGCCAGTGCTGGGCGAGGGCGGTTTCTATCCTGCCCCGGCGAGCTTCCTTAAAGCCGTGCGCGAGATCTGCGATGAACACGGCATGCTGATGATCGTCGATGAAGTGCAGTCTGGCTTTGGCCGTACCGGTAAGATGTTTGCCATTGAGCATAGTGGTGTCGAGCCGGATTTGATCACCATGGCCAAGAGCATGGCCGCCGGTATGCCGATTTCCGCCATTGTGGGCACGGACACCCATATGGATGCCTCAGGCCCGAACTCCCTTGGCGGTACGTATTCCGGTAGCCCGGCCTCGTGCGCGGCCGTATTGGCGGTACTTGAGGTGTTTGAAGAGGAAAACATTCTCGCGAAAAGCCAAGCGCTGGGCGAAACGTTGGGTAAGCGCTTTGCCCAATGGCAGGCGCGATTTGAGTGTGTCGAAAACGTACGTCATCTGGGGGCCATGGCGGCGCTGGATATTGTGTCCGCCGATCAAACGCCGGATGCCGACCTGGCGGCTGCGCTTTGTAAGCGTGCCCGTAAGAAAGGCTTGATTCTGCTTTCGTGTGGTCTGTTTGGCAACACGATCCGCTTTCTCATGCCGGTTAGCATTGAAGAAGAGGTGCTCGAAGAAGGCCTGGCCATTGTGGAAGCGTCTCTCGCGGAGCTTACGCATTAACACGCCTTAAGCCTTAACGTAAGCTTGCGGCAAGTCACACGAGCCGATGCAATTCACTTTGCATCGGCTCTTTGTGCCTTAGAGGGACGTTAGACTAAGGCACATTCAAACAGGTGTTTCTAATTATGCTATGCTTTTGTTATCGACTGAATTGCCTTCATGCGAGGAGTTTTCCCGCGTTGTCGAGTCGCAGGATATGCTCTCCTTTCAGGTCTTTTTATGAATATCGTCAATGAACATGTCGCTGAGCCGTCCGCGAACAGTGACGAGCAAGCCGATGTCAAAGAAAACTTTGGGGTCCGTGCTTACAAGCAGTTAAAGAACGACATTATTAAGGGAGCTTTTCGTCCTGACGAAAAGCTGCGTATGAGCGCTCTCAAAGACCGTTATGACCTAGGTATTGGTCCACTGCGTGAGGCGTTATCGCAACTGGTTGCCGAGCATTTAGTGGTGGCAATTAGCCAGCGAGGTTATCGTGTGGCGCCGATGTCGCTGGCGGAACTTCACGATCTCTATGATGCCCGAGCACAGCTAGAAGCCATGTTGCTGGGCTTGGCGATTGAACGTGGCGATGACGCATGGGAGGCGGATATTTTGGCGAAGTCTTATCAACTGTCCAAAGTAAGCGTCGCTAATACTCCCCACTCTCTGTTGGAAATCTGGGATGCGCGTCATAGTGCGTTTCACACGGCCTTGGTTCGCGGTTGCCGTTCACCGCAATTGATGAAGGTGCGCGATGGGCTCTTTGATAAGGTCCAGCGCTACCGCCATTTTTGGCTTAAAGAAACGGTTTTTTCCGAGCAGGCGTTAGATAAAAAGCGTCAAGAACACGATGCTCTCGTAGAGGTTACCTTGTCGCATCGCAAAAAAGACGCCGAGCAGATGATGCGTGAACATTTGATGACGCCGGTACCGATCATTACATCGGTAATGCGGCAACAAGGCATCGCATAACGCATTAGCCATCGGGAGATGACGAAGTTCCTCCCGATGGCTAATGCGTGTTTGCCGTGCGATGTGTCAATTCTCTTTGGTGTCGCTGGAACCGTCTTACTGGAACAGCAGGCCAGGTAGCCATAGCGCAATACTGGGAAAAGCGACAATCAGTGCCAGCCCGATAATCTGCAACGCAACGTAAGGCAGTGCCGAGTAATAAATATCCACAATGGTGATGGATTTAGGTGCGACTGATCGCATGTAGAAGAGGTTATAGCCGAAGGGAGGCGTTAAATACGCGGATTGCATGCTGAGGATAAATAGCACCGCAAACCAAGTCGTATCGAACCCTAAATCGCGCACAATCGGTACGTACAGCGGGATGGTGATGAACAAGATGGCAAAATCATCCAAAAACATGCCGAGCAGGAAAAAGCTAGCCAGCATGATGATGATGACGACATAAGGTGAGAGGGCAAAGTCATCAATGAGATCACTGACGATCATGCCGGCGCCCAATCCCATATAGATCTTGCTGAAAAATACCGCGGCGATCGCAATCCAGAGCAACATGCCGGTGATTTTTGTCGTGCTGAACATCACGTAGCGCAGCAAATCCCAGTTGAGCCTGCCCCGCAAGCCGGCGATGAGCATCGCGCCCGACGCCCCAATGGCAGAAGCTTCTGAGGGGGATGTGACACCGCCAATGATGCAGCCCAGGACGGTCGTGACCAGTAAGCCAGGCGCGATAATGTGGCGCAGTGAGATCAGCTTTTCTTTGGCAGTAAAACGCTCTTCTTCGGGGGCGGCGGGGCCGAGTGCAGGGTTTATCCGACAACGTATCAGGACATATACCATGTAAATGCCCGCCAACATCAGGCCGGGCATTAAGCCAGCAGCGAACAGCTTGCCCACAGATTCCCGTGCGAGGAAGGCATAGACGATCATCAGTACGCTGGGGGGGATCAGAAAGCCGAGTGCACCGCCTGCCATGATGGTGCCGGTAACCAGCCGTTTGTCATAGCCACGCTTGAGCATCGCCGGTAGGGCAATAATGCCTAGACTGACAGTCGCTGCGCCCGAGACACCGGCCATCGCGGCGATAAGAGCACAGACCAAAATGGTGCCGACACCAAGGCCACCAGGCAGTCGCCCCATCAATTTATGTATCATCTCAAACAGATTGTCAGTGATGCCTGATCGCTCAAGCACTAACCCCATAAAGATGAACAGCGGCAGCGCTACAAGGAGAAAGTTGTCCATGGTGCTGTAAGCCGACGAGAGCAGAAAATCCAGCCCGCCAGGGCCGAACATCACATAGGCACTGCCCATGCCTGATATCATGAGTGCCCATGCCAACGGAGCACCCATTGCCATCAAAATAATCATGGAGATAAACATGATGGCAGTGGTGGTAAGTGGATCTAAGTTCGCCATGAAAAACCCTTTCTCGGATATACCTTCAAGGGTATACCGGAGTGTGTTTCTTATTGCCCCGCGATGAGCGTCATCGCTCTTTCTGTCTTAGCGAGGCACGTTGATTATTTGTCGCCGCTCATATCATCTCGCGGATCGTTATATCGCACACCAAACAAGCGTACGACGGCGCGGACAAACTCAGCCACGCACTGCAGGATCAAAAATCCGACAGCAATAGGGATAGTCGATTTGATGGGCCATAGCGCTGGACGCCAGATGCTGCTATTGGAGTATTCGCCTATGGCCCACGAGCGATAAGCGAACTCTACGGCCAATTTAAAAAAGATAGCCAAAACGAAAATGCCTAGTGCAAATACGATCACGTCACAGAAGGCCTGTGCACGAAATGGCAATAAGCGGTAGATGACGTCACTACGCACATGCTGTTGATGGCGTAAGGTATAGCTTCCCGCTAGGATGCTCAGCGCGCCGAAGAACATCGTCGCCAGCTCGTGCCCCCACACCGTGGGGGCATTGAAGATATAGCGAGCAAATACTTCATAGAGCAGCACACCGATGATACCTAGCGTCAGCCAGGAGGTAGCTTTACCGACCCAATCGGAAAGCCCATCCTGAAAACGTAGATAATCGGTAATCTTACTCACTGATACGTCCTTTCTCTTTGGCGTTTTCGATTAAAATATCCACCGCGCTGGCGTTGCGCTCAGAGCGCTCAGCTTCTTCCTTCCAGATAGGGAGGGACGCTTCGGCTAAACGGAGGGAGTCTTCTTCTGGCA
This sequence comes from Vreelandella vilamensis, assembly GCF_031451755.1. Taxonomy (NCBI): domain Bacteria; kingdom Pseudomonadati; phylum Pseudomonadota; class Gammaproteobacteria; order Oceanospirillales; family Halomonadaceae; genus Vreelandella; species Vreelandella vilamensis. Next base: position 49,431 of record NZ_JARWAN010000018.1, read on the forward strand.
GGGTGGAAAACTCAAATAATTCACCTTCATCGATAAGGCGTTGGTTACCTTCTTCAAGCCAGTTGTGAACATCCAGCAGGTATTGATCAAGTTCTGCGGTGAGAATTTCCTGTTGCTCTTCGCTCATGTTCTCCCAGGTGTTGGGATTAACGATTATGTTTTCCGTCCAGCCTGGGTTGAGCAGGTTCATATCGGTGTAGTAACCCGCGACTTCGTTGATGCGTAGCTGTTCATACTCGATCGGGCCACCGTAGACGGCGCCATCAATGACACCGGTTGAGAGCGCAACATAAAGCTCTTCACCCGGGATGAAGGCGGTCGGGATATCGAATTTCTCCAGCACCGTGGCAATTGAGCTGGTGGCGCGAATGCGCATATCCTGCAAGTCTTCTAAACTATTGACCGGCTCGGTCGTTACCAGTCCGTAATCGCTGCCAAAGCCGCGGCCGATCAGCTCAACGCCTTTCTCCTCATAGGCTTCAGCGACCAGTTCATCCAGTCCTTGGTTGGCAAAGATATCGCGTGCTTCCTCGACATTGACCCAGGCACCCGGAAGGCCACCTTCAATCGTGCCGATACCTACTGTGCCGGGCCAGTAGCTGCCGACGCCGTGAGCAAGATCGATGCTGCCGCGGGCAACAGCCTCAACGAACTGGTCGCTATCGACGAGTGCGCCACCGCGGAAGAATTGAATTTGGATAGAGCCATCGCTGGCTTCTTCGACCCGCTCTTGCAGGTCTTCGGCAATTGCGTCTACTTCGGTGCCGTAGAACGTATGCATGCGCAAGCGTACCGTATCCGCGTAAGCCACTTGGCTGGCTAGCACAGAAGCGGCGACGGAGGTAGCGAGAGCACTTTTCACGAATACAGATAGCTTCATAATGGGACCTTTCATACCGTTAATGTTATTGATGGTCGTTAATGCCTAGAGCGTCGAAAACACGTTAAGCGTCTTCAGTGTAATCACACGTTACGCAATCGTGCCATAAAAATTTCTATAAAATTACTTAATATCAACATTATTTTTAGCAGGCAAATGAAAATTTCATTCCTCAGTCGTAAGTGTGGTTATGCGTCAAAGTGACGCTTGTGAGGATTGACAGGGTGAGGTGGAAAAGCGACGCTAGCTTTATCGACAGTGCTGATCAGCAAGGAGAAGTCCCATGCTTGACGATTGCAAAAACGCCCTGGAGCGTTGGGGTGGCGTGCATACGCTAATTGATCGCTGGCTCGAACAGCGTAAATCGCTGTTGGTGAGCTTTATTGAGCTCAAAGAAACCTGCGATGCTGAGCTTGAAGCCGTGAGCAAGAAACCAGTCGACACCTTTAGTGAGCTGTTGATGGATTACGTCAGCGCTGGCCATTTTGAGGTATATCCGCAGTTGGCAGAGGAAGCAAAAGCCTTCGGCGATGAACCCGCATTAGTCATTGCATCAAAGCTGTTGGAACGCCTGGAGATGTCGACCCAGTTGGCACTTGAATTTGAGACCGATTTCGCCACGCCAATACGCTGCCAGCGGAACCTAGCGCGTCTTCCCGCATGGATCGACCGCCTCGCCAAAGGGTTGAACGAGCGTTTTATGCTAGAGGATCAGCTGATTGCCCGGCTGCATGCGGCGCATAGCCCGCAAAAAGAAACGCCTACGCCTGCTTAAGCGCGAAAGCGTATTTTGCTTGGTGACTCAGTCCCCGCAGCGATTCAGTTCCCGCGGCGGTTTAACACCAGCATGCATGGCGTGAGCAACAAGGTGAGCGCCGTGGCGAAGGTTAGCCCACCGGCAATGGCACTCGACATTTGGGTCCACCACTGTGTCGAGGGGGCGTTAATCCCCAGCGAGGGGGAAAAAAGATCGACGTTAATGCCTAGCACCATGGGCATGAGGCCTAATACCGTGGTGATAGCCGTGAGCAGTACAGGGCGTAAGCGTAAACAGCCTGCCTCCAGAGCGGCGTCTTTCGGCGCCATGTCGATTTTTCTTAATTCGTTATAAGTGTCGATCAAAACAATATTGTTGTTCACCACGATACCCGCCAGCGCAATAATCCCCATGCCCACCATGACAACGCCAAACGCTTGGCCGTTGACGAGTAGGCCGATCAGCACCCCCGCGGTAGAAAAAATAATCGCTGATAGCACCAGGGCTGCTTGGTAGAAGCTGTTGAACTGGGTGACCAGAATCAGGGCCATCAGGGCGATGGCAATGACAAAAGCGGTGGCCAGAAATTGCATGGATTCTTGTTGATCTTCCTGTTCGCCGGCGACGTTGATCGTGGCGCCTTCAGGAATCTCGCCGTCCGTTGCTTCCCACAGAGCATTAAGCCGCTCGGTCGCCTGATAGCCCGAGTCTAAGTCAGCTTCCACGGTAATAGCGCGGCGACCGTCAATACGGTGCAGCGTGCCGACTTTAGGGGCTGGTGTAATCTCCACAAAGTTCGTGATAGGCACTTGGCCGCGCGGCGTATTAATGGTGAGGCGCTCTAGCTGATCCAGCGAACGCGAATTCTCAGGCAGACGCACGCGGATATCGACTTCGTCGCTGACGCCGGCGGGGCGGTACTCTGCAATCTGTAGGCCCGTAGTGAGTAGCTGCACAACACTCCCGATGGTGGTGATATCGGCGCCCATTCGGGTGGCGGCTTCACGGTCGACCTGAATGCGCCACTCCACACCGGGTAGACTGCGGTTGTCCTGAATATCTTCAAAGCCGCCGAGGGCGCGCATCTGCTCTTTAAGCGCATCAACCGTGCTATCGGTGATATCGGGGTCGCTGGCACTCACTTCCAGCATGATAGGCTTGCCACCGCCTGGCCCCATTTCTTGTTCGCGAAACTCTAATATTATCCCAGGGATACGGCTGCCACGCTCGGCCATCTCATCCAGAATCACGCTGGCAGGGCGGCGCTGATGCCAGTCAATAAACTGAAACTGTACGACACCAATGACGTCATTGCCGAGTTGCTCGTTGGGTGTGGCAAAAGAACGAGCGTAGAGCGCCTCTACTTCGCCCATGCCGGCAAACGTGCGCTCAACGCGCTGGACGATGGCATCCGTTTCTTCCACGGATAGATCGCCACGGGCACGCACCAGCACCTGAGCGCTATCCGGCTCAACGCTTGGGAAAAAATTAACCCCATGGTTAAAGCGCGCGTAGCCAGTGTAAACGGCTGCCATTAATAGCACTGAAATGAGTAGCACCCACGCCGGGTGGCGCAAAAGCCCCGCGAGTAGTGAGCGATAACTGCGCCCGAGAGCCGTGGTAGAGGCGGGTGCTGATTCGACAGGCGCTGTGCTGGCACGGCGGGTAAAAAGATGGCCCAATGTCGGAAGAAATAGCAGGGCCATCGCCAGGGAGGCAAGCAAGCAAAGTATTACCGTGGCGGGAAGGTACTTCATAAATTGCCCTACCACACCTGGCCAGAAAAGCAGTGGCAGAAATACCACCAGCGTGGTGGCGGTTGAGGCAATGACCGGCCAGCTCATGCGACTGGCGGCATTTAGCCAGGCGCTGTGTGGGGTTTGTCCCTCGCGCAGGTGGCGATCCGCCAGCTCGCTGACCACAATGGCGCCATCAACCAGCATCCCTGCTACCAGAATCAGCGCAAATAACACGACGACGTTAAGGGTAAATCCCAATGCCCATATCAGCATGATGCCGGCGAGAAACGCACCGGGAATGGTCAGGCCGACCAACAACGCAGTACGCCAGCCCATAACGGCTACCACAACGATCAACACCAGTAACACAGCGGTGAGTACGTTGTTGAGAAGCTCCGACAACATATCCTCAACGTTGGTGGATTGATCGAGAATCGTGGTGATATTTAACGCCTCAGGGAGGCGGCTACTGGCTTGGGCAAATAGGTCTTCCACCGCATCAATGGTGGCGATGATATTGGCGCCTGCGCGTTTGGAGATTTCCAGCACCACCGCTGGCTGGCCGTCGATGCGCGCATAGCCTTCTGGGTCCTTGAACGTCGGCTGAATCCAGGCGACATCACCAAACGTTACCACGCGGTCGCCGTCGACTTTGACGGGCATGTTCATCACATCGTCCAGCGATTCGATGATGCCGGGAACTTTAAGCGCAGCGCGCCCAGCACCGGTATCCAAGCTGCCCGCGGCTACTAAGCGATTGTTGCTATTTACCAAGTTGAATAACACGTCAAAATCAACGCCGTAGCTATTGATAACTAACGGGTCGACAATAATCTGTAAAAGGTTCTCGCGCTCGCCGGCAATATCGACTTCCAGCACATCCGCGATGCCTTCGATCTCTTCTTGCATTCGCCGGGCAATCGCCATGCGCTCTTGGGTATCGAGCTGCCCGGAGAGGCCAATGGTGAGTACCGGAAACTCAGAGACGTTTACCTCATTAACGCGGGGTTCATCGGCTTCGCTGGGGAGGCTGCTACGGGCGATATCGACCCGTTCACGCACGTCGGAAAGCGCTGTGTCAGGGTCAAAGCCCGCATCAAATTCCAGCGTGATTGAGCTTTGGCCTTCGCTTGATTGCGCCGTGAACTTACGCAGCCCCTCTATACCGCGAAGCTCTTGCTCCATCGGGCGAACCAATAACCGCTCGCCATCTTCAGGGCTAACCCCTTCCAATGAGAGCGCGACATACACCAGCGGAATAGTGACATCCGGGTTGGCCTCTTTAGGAATAGTCTGCCACGCAGCCAAGCCGGCAAGAAATATCCCCACCAGTAGCATGAGCGTTGTGCGCGAATATGTCATGGCAGCATTGATGAGCGCGCGCATTAACGCTCTCCCTGAACATCGTTGGGCGCTTCGTCAGGCGAAGCCTCAGCCGCCACAGCGTTAACTTGTTGGCCAACGTCGACTAGCCCGCCGCCTAAGGTAATAAGCCGCACTAATTCAGGTAGCCCGGTAACGTAAGCACGCTCAGTGTCGGCGCTGACTAGCGTAACCGGGGTTTGTAACACCGTGTCGTTGGCATCAAGGTGCTTGACTGACAAATTGCTTTGCGCATTGAGCGTTAATAGCGCGGGCGACAGGGTATGGACTTGTTCGGGGGGCAGGGTAACGGTGAACTCAGCGCTGCCACCCGCAAGGCGCCGGTGCTCAGGGTTATCAAGCGTTACTTCAATGTAAAAACTGCGCGTTTCTTCTTCCGCGCGGCTGGCGATATGGCTAAGCTTTCCCTCTAGTGTGGCGCCTCCCAGCAGTCGAGCCGTTACCGGCAGACCGGGGCTGAGCTTGCCTACCTGTAGCTGTGAGACCCAGGCGGTGCCGGTGAGTGTGCGGTCATCGATAAGACGCCCCCACACTTCCCCTGGCTGAAGCAGCTCGCCAAGCGCCACGTCGAGCCGGTCAAGCGTGCCGTCAAAGGGGGCCGCCGGACGTGTATCGTCTAGCTGGCGCGAAAGCTCGGCAACTTCCGCAACGCTGCGGCTGAGTTCCGCCTGTAAACGCAGGTATTCAGGTTGTGAAATTAACTCGCGGCGGCGCAAATTTTCCGCCCCGGCCAGTTCCGCTTGAGCCAACGCGAGATTGGCGCGTGCTTGTTCTAAGCGCTTGGGTAGGGCGTCGTTATCGAGGATGAGTAGCGTCTCGCCCGCTGAAACCCTTTGCCCTAAACGCACCGGTTTTTCCTGCACGAACCCGGAGATGCTGGTGCGAAGATCAACCTCCTGCGCCGCTTCTAGCTGCCCTTGAGCCACAAGCTGTGGCACATAGGGTTGACGCTTGCGCTCACTGACTTCGACCCTCAGTGGCTGCTCAGCCGTTTCCGTCGCGTCGGGTGCCTCCGTGCGAAAACGCTGCATGTCGCCAAAGGCAAGCCACAGCACTAATGCCAACAGCAGGCAACTGGCTAAAAGATAGGAAGCGGGGAGTGTTTGTCGATTGAATCGCTTTGGCCACATGGGCGTGAGTTCCTTTCCGTCGACGCGTTTAGAGGCACCTTGCGGCTACTTAGACGTATCTAGCGGTTAAGCGTGCGCTAAAGAACTGTCACGATGCAAGTGCCGATGATATGGCGCTCTTGGCCATGTTGCTTGTCGCTGTGTATGTTGTTGTGAACGTTGTTGTGATCGTGACTAGCCGCATGTCTGATTGAGTTTTTGTTGCGGCGCGCATACCATCTTGACGTCTTGAGTTGCGTCGACGATGGCAATCCGCGCTATCTGCGGCATCCTACTCTTGGCTTACTAAACATAGTGAGTCCAAACAACCAAGGAGTTACGATGAAAGATCCCGTACGTATTGCAATTACTGGCGGTGCTGGCCAGATTAGCTATTCACTCATTTTCCGCATTGCCGCTGGCGACATGCTGGGGCCGGATCAACCCGTGATTCTACAGTTGCTGGAAATCCCACCGGCAATGGACGCACTGAGCGGTGTGGTGATGGAAGTCAACGATTGTGCCTTCCCGCTGGTGCAGGACATCGTGGCAACCGATGACCCGAACGTGGCGTTTAAAGATGCCGATTTTGCCCTTCTCGTCGGTGCGCGTCCGCGTGGCCCGGGGATGGAGCGTAAAGATCTGCTCGAAGCTAACGCGGCGATTTTCTCCGTTCAAGGTAAAGCGCTTAATGATCACGCTAGCCGTGATGTGCGCGTACTGGTGGTTGGCAACCCAGCCAACACCAATGCGCTGATCGCGTCTTGTAACGCGCCGGACCTTAACGTTGGCCAGTTCACCGCCATGACGCGCTTGGATCACAACCGTGCCTTGACGCAGCTGGCACAAAAAACCGACAAGCACGTTACGGATGTGGAAGGCTTGATCATCTGGGGCAATCACAGCGCGACTCAATACCCGGATTTGGCCCAGTGTAAGGTCGATGGCAAAGCGGCGTTTGATCTGGTTGAGCGTGACTGGTACGAAAACGACTTCATTCCCACCGTGCAGCAGCGCGGCGCGGCGATCATCAAAGCACGCGGTGCGTCTTCAGCGGCGTCGGCGGCGTCTTCCGCGATTGATCACATGCGCGACTGGGCGCTGGGTTGCGACGGCATCGTCAGCATGGCGATTCCGTCCGACGGCAGCTACGGCATTGAGGAAGGCATCATTTATTCTTATCCGGTCCGTTGTCAGGGCGGTAAGTACGAAATCGTGCAAGGCTTTGAGCTTGACGACTTCAGCAAAGAGAAGATGCAAGCCACCGAGAAAGAGCTACGCGAAGAGCGTGCGGCGGTTGAGCACCTGCTTGGCTAAGCAGTCGCGTTTTGCCGCGAAACGTGAAAACCCCGCCACGGCGGGGTTTTCTGCGTTAAAGCTAAGACGTTTAAGAGCTAATGCGTTCGCGCTGGCTTATTCCCGTAGGCTCATAATTCGCCAATCGCGCTTTTCGGCGACTTCTCGCAGCGTGTCATCGGGGTCAACCGCAACTGGGTTATCGATTTTTTCCAGAAGCGGAATGTCGTTGTGGGAATCGCTGTAAAACCAAGCACCGTCCAGTGTGATTTCCTGATCTTCCAACCATGCCTTTAAGCGCGTGACTTTGCCCTCGCGGTAGCTCGGCACACCCGACACCTTGCCGGTGTAGTGGCCATCCACCATTTCGGGCTCAACGGCAATCAAGTGGTCAATACCCAAACGCTCAGCGATGGGGCCGGTGATGAAACGGTTGGTTGCGGTAATAATCAGTAACGTATCGCCCCGTGTGCGGTGACGAGCGATCAACTCTTCCGCTTTAGGTAGAATATGGGGCTCAATTTTACTGGCCATAAATTGTTGGTGCCAAGCGGCGAGCTGCTCAGGCGTATTTTCTGCCAGCGGCTTTAATGCCACGGTAAGAAAGGCGTTAATGTCTAGCGTGCCGGCATTGTAATCGGCCATAAAGCGCTCGTTGGCTTGGTGATACTCAACCGAGTCGACAACACCTTGTTCGAGCAGAAACTCCCCCCAAGCGTGATCACTGTCGGTGGACAGCAACGTATTATCCAGGTCAAAAATGGCCAGACTCATGGCACCTCTCTTTCGGTTTTCGTATATTCATGAAATGGCATGAGGTTATCGCAGAGTGGTTGTGTACGGCTAGCATTGGTAGTCATACAGGTACTAATTTCTTCAAGCATGATGCGTGGGGAGGGAAGTGGGCAGAAGGGTGGTGAGGAGGACGCGTAAGGCGCCATCAGTGAGACACCCTGCGACAGCTTCAAACTCGTCAGATACCAACGGCGATAGCCTGGCCCTTAATGGGTTTCAAGGCCCGAATGTGAGAATGTATTGATACATTTGTCGCCGTTGTGGAAAAATGGCAACAACTGAAAATTTAATAAGGTGACGTCCGTGATCGACGCTGACGGCTTTCGCCCTAACGTTGGCATTATTATTGCCAACGCTCAGGGGCAGTTGCTTTGGGCGCGTCGTGTAGGGCAAAACGCGTGGCAGTTTCCCCAGGGAGGCATCAAATCAAGCGAAACTCCGCAACAAGCTCTTTTTCGTGAGCTTCACGAAGAAATCGGCCTGACTGCCGAAGACGTTGATATTGTTGCCTGCACCCGGGGCTGGCTGCGCTACCGCCTGCCACGACGCATGATTCGTTCCCATGCGCGGCCGGTATGTATCGGCCAGAAGCAAAAGTGGTATTTACTGCAGATTCGTTGCCAAGAAAACCGAATCTGCATGACAGCAACACCCAAGCCAGAGTTTGATGGTTGGCGCTGGGTGAGTTATTGGTATCCGCTAGGGCAGGTGGTGCCATTTAAGCGTGAAGTGTATCGCCGTGCGCTACGCGAGCTTTCCCCTCGTCTCCAACGTATGGCTCAAGAGGGCGAAGCGTCGCTGGTTCACTCTGTCTCAGAGCAATCGTGGCCACCCGGGTGAGCTTTTAATTTCCTCAGCGAGGCCAATTATAGTGAAAAGTAAATCGTCCATGCTTGAGGTGTTGCGACGCGTTATTCAGGAAGTGAATGGCGCGCGCAACCTTGATGCGGCGCTGGCGACCATGGTGCGCCGGATCCGCAAAGCAATGCTGACCGATGTCTGCTCTTTCTATCTTTACGATCAAGAGCTTGACTCGCTGGTATTGATGGAAACCATAGGGTTGCGTACTCAGGCGGTGGGTCGTGTGGTCCTGCCTCTTGGTGAGGGTCTCGTGGGATTAGTGGCCAAGCGTAGCGAGCCGCTAAATCTGGAAGATGCACGGATACACCCCCATTTTCGCTATTTTGAGGCAACCGGAGAGGAGCGCTATTCGAGCTTTCTGGGCGTGCCGATTATTCACCAACGCAAGATGCTCGGGGTGTTGGTGGTTCAACAGGCGGAAAAGCGTCGCTATGACGACGAAGATGAAGCCTTCTTGGTTACGATGGCGGCGCAGTTGGCGGGTGTGCTAGCCCATGCGCTGGCAACCGGTAACCTGACGCGGCCCTCGTTATCGGGCAGTCAGGCGATGTTTAAAGGCGTGGCGGCGTCGCCCGGCATTGCCATGGGGGAAGCGGTTGTGATCGCCCCACCGGCAGACCTTAATAGTGTGCCGGATTTGGTGCCAAACGATGAAGCGTTTGAAGTTGCTCGATTAAAAGAAGCCATTGCCAAGACCCGCGATGAAATTCGCGCCGCGGCCGAGCGTTTGGTTAACCGTATTTCTAGCCAGGAATTGGCACTTTTTGATGTCTACCAGCAGATGCTGGGCGAGGCGGCACTCGCTGAAGAGGTCGAAAAGCGTATCCGGGAGGGACAGTGGGCGCCAGGGGCATTGGCTGACGTGGTGCGACGCCACGTACAGTATTTAGAGCGGGTGGATGACGACTATTTGCGAGAACGGGCGGCAGATATTCGTGATCTTGGTCGCCGCGTATTAGCGCATTTGCAAGAAGATTCGCCCAACACACCCGAGACCTACCCCAATAATGCCATTTTAGTCGGCGATGAAATCAGTGTGGCCATGCTAGGGGAGGTGCCGCGCGATAAGCTGAAAGGGCTCGTGTCCGTGCGTGGTTCCAGCACGTCTCATGTGGCCATAGTGGCGCGGGCAATGGGTATTCCCACTGTGCTTGGAATGGTGGATTTGCCGCTGCCGCGACTTTCTGGCGCCCAGGTCGTACTTGATGGCCATCGTGGGCGACTTTTTGTGCGCCCAGGCGCTGAGCTGACCAGCTATTACGAAACCCTCATCGCGGAGGAAGACGCACTTACCGCGCTGCTTGAGCATGAACAGTGCTTGCCTAGCGAAACGACCGATGGGTATGAACTTCCGCTGATGGTGAATACAGGGCTGGCCGTCGACGCCGCCGCGCTGCTGAAAAGTCGGATCAGCGGGGTGGGGCTTTACCGTACCGAAGTGCCGTTTATGATCACCGAGCGTTTTCCCGGTGAAAAAGAGCAAACACGGTTATATCGCGACCAGCTTGAGGGCTTTTCACCGCTGCCGGTGGTTATGCGTACGTTGGATATCGGCGGTGATAAAGACCTGCCTTACTTCCCTATTGAAGAAGCGAATCCTTTTTTAGGCTGGCGCGGCATGCGCGTCACCCTTGATCATCCCGAAGTGCTGATGGTGCAGCTGCGGGCGATGCTCAAGGCGTCGCAAGGGTTGGATAATCTTTACGTGCTTTTCCCCATGATCACCAATGTGGAAGAGGTGGACGAGGCACTTAAGCTTTTGGATCGCGCGATTGTCGAGCTGGGGGAAGAGGGTATTACGGTTCATCGTCCGAAAATCGGGGTAATGATTGAGGTCCCCGCGACGATTTACCAAATGGATGCGCTCGCCAAGCGTGTCGATTTCTTCTCGGTGGGCAGTAATGACTTAACCCAATACTTGCTGGCCGTTGATCGTAACAACCCACGCGTTTCGGATCTTTATGATGCGCTGCATCCCGCGTTACTCGGCGCACTGGTTGAGCTTTCCCAAGACGCAAAGCGCCTTGATAAGCCTATTTCGCTGTGCGGTGAGCTCGCCGGCGACCCTGCCGGGGCGCTTCTGTTAATGGCGATGGGGTTTACCAGTCTCTCAATGAATGCGCCGAGCTTACCCAAAGTGCGTGCCGCCATTCGGCGTGTGTCGTTTAGCGATGCGCAAACGTTGCTGGATGACATTATGTGTCTGGATACGCCGGCCCAGGTGCACCAACACTTAGAAGCGCGTATGAAAGCGTGGGAGTTATCGCATCTGATGCCGCCCAAAGATTAACCCTGTGCTGCGTTACGCGAAGGTTGGCCGTCAACGAAGGCGGTCTCGCCTTGAAAATACCCGTGGGGGCCAAAGCGCTGTTCGGTGATGGCGCTATTCCCTTGGTGGTCGAGCGTTACCCATGTGGTCGCCCGGGTGCCGTATGTATCCCCCACAATAAACGCCGCGGACAAGCGTTGCTCCAATGCCATTCCCACGCCGGTATTGGGTAGCGCCTGGGCAGGAGCCTCATGGGTTTGTTGAATAACGTGGTGTGAGATGTTTGGCCATGTAACGGGCGGTGTAGTGTCCTGTGCTACTGCTTGGTGAAGTCTAACCGTTTTAGGCCACGGCGAGTTGAGATCAGCATTGGATAGCGCGTGTACGCCGCGAGGCACTTCATGTAGCGCCGTGCGTTCCCGGCCACGGTGCAGGTGCCACATCTGGGTGGGCGTGGCGACAAGCAGGTTAAACCCCGCGTAGCGAGGCGCGCTTTCCGCTAGCTGCTCAAGCCAGGCGGGTAAATCCTCGCAAGTGAGTGCTTGCACAACGAGTTCACCGCGGCTGGGGGCATCAGGTGGTGCGATCAACGCCGGGTCTCGCACATTGGTGAGCGTGGCAAGCACGCCGTGTCGGTTAACCGCAAGCCATGTGCCACCCGCTTCGAGATCGCGTCCGCCCGTGATTGGCGCATCATCCCAGGCGTGGAGCCCTGCCGTTGGACGTGCGTAAAACTCATCGCGATTGCCAATCAGTCTTAACGGCGTTGGCGCGCCAGGTTGCCAATCAAAGGCGAGTAAACACATGGCATGACACTCTTTTTAATAAAAAACGTTTTCAATAAACGATTCCGCTAAACGTTGTTCACTAGTCAACATGACAGTCACGCGACCGCCACGTACACTTAGCGCTATTTTAATTCGCAACGCGTTGCCCCGTCCTTGTGACCATAAGTGGGGCGCAGGGCCAACGGAAAGGCACAGCCATGCAAGGTTATCACTGTAAGGAGCATTTCTGGAACGTTGTTATCTGGCCGATTCTATGGCCTTGGCTGCTGGCGCAGTTCGCGCTGGTTGGGATGTGCGTGATAGTGGGGGCCGTCATCTGGGGAATGAACCCCGAAGAAGCCTCGTGGGGCACGTTGGTCGCATTGATGACAGCGCTATTGCTAGGCAGCAGCCTCAACGTTGGCGCGGTGATTGTTCTTGTGCGTGCGCGAGCTCGGCGCGTTGAGGCTAAATTCGAGCAGGTAGTCGGAGAGTTGGAGCAGCAGGCGTCATTGCTTTGTGAGCAAAAAGGGCTTGGTGAGCAAAGTGGCCTCGCTGCCGGGTCATCCGGTGGGGAGGCAAAAGCGCAGCTTCCTTCTGTACGTCTTCATCATGTGGCGACCCAGTTAGCCCAGTGCACGGCAAGTCCGGCACCTTCCTCGGGCGCAACATCGGCTAACACTGCTCAGCAAACGCTGCTCGATGACTTAGCCCAAAAACAGCAACAGCTTGATCAGTTATTACAAGGGCGTGAGCGCGCCCGCGAAGAGTCGCGATTAAAATCCGGTTATTTGCATTTACTGCAGCGCGAAACCGATGCGTTGTTTGAGTATTTGGGAGATTTAAGCACGGTCTCGACGAATGCGCGTGAGGCCGATATCACTGAATGGCGCGAACGATTGGCCGATATTCGTGCGCTCTTAGCCAATGTGGTGGAAGAGGCACCGGACGTATCGTTGACGACATCACTGGCACGCCCGCGCAGGGTATTGGTGGTTGACGACGGCCCTGTCAATTTAATGCTCGCCCAGCAAGTGTTGGAAAAGTACGGGCTTGAGGTGGACGCCGTCACTAGCGGCGATGAGGCACTCGCGCTGCAGCAAATCCACGCTTTTGATCTGGTCTTTATGGATATTTTTATGCCCGAGATGGACGGGTTAGAGACAAGCCGCCGCTGGCGCGATTATGAGAAAGCTGTCGGCAAGCCAGGTGCGATTCTCGTCGCGCTGACGGCGAATGCCGATTCCGCCGGCCGCGAACGCTGCCTGCAAGCGGGAATGAACGATTTGATTGCCAAGCCTTATCAGCCTGAAAGCTTGATAAATAAAGTCGCGTCTTGGTTCCCTGATGACGTGCCGGAGGTGTCCCCGTCATGACGGTGTTAATCACGCTGCTGGGGTATCTGGTATTGGGGGCCGCGGCCGGCACGATGGCGGGGCTTTTTGGCGTCGGGGGTGGTTTGATTATTGTCCCCGTTCTCGCATTTGCGTTTGAACTGCAAGGCGTTGCCCCCGAGGTGCTGATGCATTTGGCGGTAGGGACGTCGCTTGCCACTATTGTCGTCACCGGTGCCTCATCGGCTTTTGGCCACTTTCAAAAAGGCAGTATTCACCAACCCTGGTTTACGGCGCTCTTGCCGGGGTTGATGCTCGGGGCGGTTGTCGGTGTTTTTGTCGCGGGTAACTTATCTGGCACGCTACTGGGGACGCTATTTGGTATTTTTGTGTTGCTAGTCGCGATCAAAATGATGCTGGGGCTTGCGCCCAAGCCGGGAAGTGTCGCGCCAGGTAAGCCTGTGATGGTGCTCGCCGGTGCGGTGATTGGGGCTATTTCCGCACTTTTTGGTATCGGGGGCGGCACGCTTGCGGTGCCATGGCTTTCACGCTGTGGCGCCACGATGACACAAGCGGTGGGTACCTCCGCTGCCTGTGGGTTACCCATCGCCTTTTTCGGCGCGCTGACGTTTATCATTGTCGGGTGGGGGCATCCGCTACTTCCCGCCAGCGCGACGGGTTTTGTGATGTGGCCAGCGTTTATCGGTATTGTGCTGGCGAGCGTGCCCTTTGCGCGCCTTGGCGTTAAGCTTGCCCATGTGCTGCCGGCCCACATCTTGCGTTACGCGTTTGCCGCCTTATTAACCTTGGTAGGCCTGCGTTTTATTCTTGGGTAATGAGCCCTTTACCCGTTTTTTGCCAGTTTGTGAGAGTTTGATGATTGCTTATCCTGAGATTGACCCTGTCGCCGTCTCCCTCGGCCCCTTTCAGGTGCATTGGTACGGCTTAATGTACGTGGTGGGGTTCGTGGCGGCTTGGTGGCTGGGGGGTAAACGCGCTGCGCGTATTGGGCTCACACGCGATGATATTGGCGATTTGCTCTTCTACGCCGCCATCGGCGTGGTGGTGGGGGGGCGCGTGGGGTATGCGCTGTTTTATGGCCTAGGGCAGTGGGCGTCCGACCCTTTGTGGATTTTCCGTGTGTGGGATGGTGGCATGAGCTTTCACGGCGGCTTGCTCGGCGTCGCACTAGCGGCGTGGTGGTTCGCACGCAAAAAAAACCTCGGCTATTTAACGCTGACAGACTTTATTGCCCCGCTGGCGCCGATTGGTTTGGGCGCCGGGCGCATCGGCAACTTTATCAATCATGAGTTGCCCGGCCGTGTGACGTCACTACCGTGGGGGATGCCATTCTCAGGGATGGGGCCACAGCCGCGACACCCCTCAGCCCTGTATGAAGCGCTACTCGAAGGCGTGGTGCTTTTTGTGCTGCTATGGTGGATCTCTGCCAAGCCGCAAAAGCGCGGGTTTGTGTCAGGGGTTTTTTTGCTTGCTTACGGTGGCTTCCGCTTCTTGGTGGAGTTTGTCCGCCTGCCGGATGCCCACATTGGTTTTATCGCGTTTGGCTGGGTGACTATGGGCATGCTGCTCACGCTGCCGATGATGGTGTTTGGTGCGCTACTTATCGCGTGGTCGCAAAATCAACCAGTGGATGTGAAAGTTAACGATGCAAGCTGATGCTAGAAAGCCAAATTTGCTAGTATTTGATAAATTTCACCCGCGAATGGATATACCGTGACGGCGACAGAGCCTTTAAAACAGTCTTCGGCAACGCAGCCTGCGCTTGAGCAGCCTTATCTTGATTTGATGCAGCATGTGCTGGATCACGGCGTTGACCGTGATGACCGCACCGGCGTCGGAACGCGCTCGGTGTTTGGTCATCAGATGCGCTTTGATTTGTCCCGTGGCTTTCCGCTTTTAACTACCAAAAAGCTTCACCTGCGTTCGATCATTCACGAATTGTTATGGTTTTTGCGTGGCGATACCAACATTGCGTACTTGAAAGAAAACGGCGTTAAAATTTGGGACGCCTGGGCGGATGAAGACGGCAACCTGGGGCCGGTGTATGGCTACCAATGGCGCAGCTGGCCGCGTCCGGACGGCGGTAGTGTCGATCAAATCAAGCAGGTGATTGAGCAGATTCGCACCAACCCACAGTCACGGCGCTTGATTGTTTCCGCGTGGAACCCGGCGCAGGTCGATGACATGCAGTTGCCACCGTGTCACTGCCTGTTTCAGTTTTACGTGGCTAACGGGCGGCTTTCCTGCCAGCTTTATCAGCGCAGCGCGGATATTTTCCTCGGGGTGCCGTTCAATATCGCAAGCTATGCGTTGTTGCTCAGCATGGTGGCCCACGTCACAGGCTTAAAGCCGGGCGAGTTTATTCATACGCTGGGTGACGCCCACTTGTACAGCAACCACCTTGAGCAAGCGCGCGAACAGCTAACGCGCACGCCAAAGGCCCCGCCACAGCTTGTGCTGTCGCCTGATGTCAACGACGTGTTCGCGTTTGCGTATGATGACATCCGCATCGACGATTACCACGCGCATCCGCATATCAAAGCCAAGGTGGCAGTATGACCTCTCCGACATTACAACCGCTAGACTCCGCCGGCGAGCCCTTGGTGCCGATTGCCATGATCGCCGCAATGGCCAAAAACCGCGTGATCGGGGTGGAAGGCAAGCTTCCCTGGTACCTGCCGGAAGATCTTAAATTCTTCAAGCGGATCACCCAGGCTAAGCCTTTAGTCATGGGGCGCAAAACGTTTGAATCCATCGGCAAGCCGTTGCCTAATCGGCTCAATATCGTGGTGACCCGCGATACTCGCTGGCATAAAGAGGGTGTGCGCGCGTGCCACCGTTTGGAAGACGCCCTTGCGCTGGCGGATCAACAAGCCACCATCGAAGCCGCAGAAGAAATCATGGTGATGGGCGGCGGTGAAATTTACGCCCAAGCCATGCCGCATGCCGAGCGGCTTTATATCACGGAGGTTGATATCGAGGTGCAAGGCGATGCTGTCTTCCCCGATATTGACCCACAGTGCTGGCAAGAAGTGCAGCGCCTGCCAGGAACCCCGCAGCAAGGCCAGCCTGCCTACGATTTTGTCGTCTACGAGCGCCGCCAGCATGTGTAACGCGGCTGAAAATAGGAGCTAACGCATATGGCAGCCCGCGTGATTCAGTTATTGGATGACCTAGAAGCCCGCTTGGCGCACGCTCAACGCGAAATCAATGCGTTAAGAGAAGAGAACCAACGGCTAAAACAAACGCTCGGGGAGCAAAGCGCCGAAGACGAAGCGCAGACCGCCGTTCACGCGCCCTCAACGCCATTGACGGCGGACACACCCGCAGCGGAAAAAACCATGGAAGCCAATGAGGAAGGCGCAAAAGGTGAAGGCGCAGAAAGCGTCGAAAGCTTGGCTAGCGTAGCAAGCGCCAAGCCGCCGTCACCCCACGAGTTATTGCAGCAGTGGTATGAGCGCTACCCGAATGCATTTTTCAAAGGCCATACCAAGCCGCTGAAAGTCGGGATTCACCAGGATTTAGCCGAGTGCGAGCCATGGTCTAACAAGTTGATTCGCCGTGCGCTTGCCAACTACGTTAACTTGCCGCGCTATGCGAAGGCCATGCGCGAAGGGGCGGAACGGATCGATTTACAAGGCAATGCCGCCGGTGTTGTCGACCCGCAGGCGGCACAATTTGCCGCCCAAAAACGTCAGCACAACGCGCCTGCCGACAAAAAGGTAGCCCAAAATGCTCCGCAACCCGCGCTGAAAGGGAAGCAAAAAAACGGGGATAAGCGCGCTAAAAACGTGCAAAAGCCGCGTCAAGTGCCACAAAAAAGCGCAGCAAAACAAGAAAAACAGCCGGTTGAGAAGCGAGCGCTCACCATGGAAGAGAAACTGGCTAGCCTGCAAGCGAAATTTGAGCGCCTGTGAGACAGGCCTTATTCGTGTATGTTCCATGCGAAAAGCGCGAATAATTAAAAAACACTGTTTTTCTCTATTGCGTTCCCGGAAATCTCGGTATAAGGTTCTACCTGCGAGCATTGGACCATAACAAGGTTTGTGCAGGACATGCCCTCCTCATTATAGGGGAATCAAAAAAAGCATGCCGCCAAACCGATACCAGGCGAAAGCCTGATAAACGATCGAAACAGTAAGCTAGTTAAGGAAACTACTCATGAAAAAGACACTTTTAGCAACTGCTATTGCTGGTGCAGCCTTCGCCTCAGGCGCACAAGCCGCTACCGTATATAACGAAGACGGCACCAAGCTGGACATTTACGGCAACATTCAGATTGCGTACTACAACACTGATTCAGCCGTTATTTTAGAAGATTCCGTAACCGGAGAAACCGTTGTTACTTCAGAATCTTCTGATGGTATTGTCGACAATGGTACTACCTTTGGTTTTGCTGCTGAACACATGATTACGCGTGACTTGACTGGTTACTTGAAACTTGAATTTGATGACATCAAAGCAGACGAAATGAAGACTGCTTCTGATGCAACAGATTCTGGTGACCAGGCCTACGTTGGTTTAAAAGGTAACTTCGGTGACGTTCGCCTAGGTTCTTATGACCAACTTATTGATGACTGGATTCAGGATCCGATCACCAATAACGAAGGCTTTGATGTTAGCGACTCTACAGTTGCTCATGGTAGTGGCCTTGATCAGGAAACTGACAAGGTGACTTACACCTCTCCTTCGTTCAGCGGAATGCAGTTCGCGGTAGGTTCACAGTATAAGGGTGATTTTGACTCTGCTGATAGCGGTGTTGATCAAGGCGATAGCAACGCGTCTTTCTTTGGTGGTGCTAAATATACTGCAGGTGCGTTCTCTATTGCCGCTGTGTACGATAACCTTGACAACATCGTATTCGCAGACGCAAACGGCGACGTTGATAGCGTTGGCGATCAGTACGGCCTTACCGCTCAGTACACCGTTGATACCCTGCGTCTTGCCGCGAAACTTGAGCGCTTTGACTCCGACATCAGCGATGGCGACGATACAAACTTCTACGGTTTGAGCGCACGCTATGGCTACGGCAATGGCGACATCTACGGCGCCTATCAGTATGTTGACGTCGGTGCAGGCACTTTCTTATCCGAACTGGATGAGTCACTCCAAGACGAGCAGGATCGCGACGAGACTTACAACGAAGTTATCTTGGGCGCGACTTATAATGTTTCTGATGCCATGTACGTCTGGTCTGAAGTTGCTTTCTATGACCGTGAAGCCGACGAAAAAGACGGTGTTGGTGTTGGTGTAACTTACATGTTCTAAACTTTCTCGCAGGGATTCCTGCCTGAAGGTCAGAATACGAAAGCCGATCCTCAGGGGTCGGCTTTTTTTATTGACAGTGTTGTAAGCGAGGTTTTATGAAAACGCCATTATTTGCCGTCAGCCTGTTAGCGCTGAGTATGACGTTGGTTGGAGTATCTCACGCTAGCGAGATGCGAGATCGCTTTCGTGAAGAGGGCGGTGGGCTCGATTTAACCGGCTTCTTCAATGCGGAAACGGATGCCCGCAGCCGTAGCTTTCGCTTTGGTGGCGTCAATGAGCATGATTTCAACGTGACGCGCTCGGGTATCTACCGTTTTGATAGTCGCACTACGGCCGGCTACTCTGATGATTACCGAATTGCAGCGGTGCTTGAAGATGATAAAGGCAATGTCATTACGCGTACCGAGGCCTTAGGCCAAAACGGTGGATTGGCAATGCGGCAGCGGCTTGAACCCGGCAACTATATGTTGCGCGTAGAAGCGCAGCGCTTTGGTACTCGCGGGAAAGCGGGAGATGGTTATTCCGTCCTGATTAATGCGGTAGACGAACAAGGGCAAGTCGTTGATGACGGGGTCGAAGATGGCAGGGGTATCGTGTTTTCCGGGAAAACCCGCGAAAGTGACGACTCTGTTTTTGTACGCAGTGAAAATGCTGTCGTTTCACTTGGCAGTAGTCAGCGAGTGAGTCGTGGACAAAATGATGAGAGTGCCGACAATACCAGTGTTGTCGCTAGCGGTTCAGCGGAAACGGAGCCAGCAGATCCGACAGGAGTGGAAGAGCAAACATCTTCTTCACAGCGTGATAGGAGTGCTACGGATACGTCTGAGTCACCCGCTTTTAAAACGTTGGTGACGGACGTAAAAATTCGTGCGAGTGGTGAGGTGTTAACGTTCGATATGGCGGAATCATCAAACGTTGTGATTACGACATCAACTTACCCGACCGGCTATGAGGACACTTATCGCATTGAACTCGACGTACTGAATGCTCAAGGTCGCGTCGTGGCTGAAGGCGCGGGGGAAGGCTTCGATGGCAATGTTGATCTGCGTACTGAACTTGAGCCTGGGCGTTATACCATCCGCGTAAATGGTCAAAAGTTCGGTAACGCCCGTGAAGGTGTTAACAACTACGAGCTGAAGGTTCAGCAGCTGGATTGATTCAATACTATTCGTCAGCTAAAAAGGCCTGTCTTCAACAGGCCTTTGTTTTCGGGTGCTACGCTTGCTTAGAATTTATACATCACCATGCCTTGTAGACGCAGTGCATCCCCATCGCGCCCGTCAACGACTTCACGCGTATGGTAACCCGCCTCGACCCCGTAGCTCACGCGCTTAACCGGTGACCAAATGTAGTTTAGGTGAATTGCTTCAAACTGTTCGTTAGCGCCCTCTATACCGGGGATGCCTGCTTGTTCGGCGTCATCCAGGTCGGCATGTGAAATGCCGTAGCCTAAATTGATATTGCCAGGGCCTGCGGCTAGGCTCATACCCACATTGGCGCCCCAGGCTTCTATGGTTTCAATGCTGTCGCCATCCAGATAACCGGGGGCTGAGGGGTTGTTCTGCATATATTCACCGATACCGTCGCCATAGGTCAGCGCGCTGCGTAGTGTTAGGCGTTCGGTAACGAGGTAGCGTGACGCCACGGTGACGCCCCAGCCGGTTGCGCTATCATCTACGCCGCTACCTTCGACTTCTAGTTGGCGGGCCATCGCGGCGGCGGAGTAGTATATGTCGCCGGTTTGGTTTTGGTAGCGCAGGGTGAGGTCAGGCATCCCGGTTTTGACCTCGTCGTGCACGGCATACACTCCGCGATTTGGGTTAAAACGTGTGGCAACACCATCTCTGTAGTCGTCCGGGTCTGGGTTCTCTAAGGCGACATGCCAGTGGTTCCACGAGTAGCGCAGCTGCGCTTTACGCCCGCTTTTGCTTTGCCCGGGGCTCGGCGCAAAGTCAATGATGGGCGTGCGGCTCAGCTGGCTGCCAAAGTTAGTCCAGGTTTTACCCGCTAAAATACCGTTCCAGCTGCCATAAGCGTGGCGAAGGCGAAGATCTCCGCCTTCCGGGGCATTTTTAAACCAATCGACCTCCACTTGGGTAATGAGCGGAGTTCCTTCCACTGGGGAAGTGGTTTTAAAGCCGATGCGGCTTTGGTAGGCGTGCATATTGAAGTGGCCATCGCTTCCTTCCTGGCCATCAATCAGAATGCGTGGCCGGGCAGCCAGGTCACCCAGATCGTTATCTACGTCATAAATCATGTCGAGTTTGGCAAAACCATACACACTGGCTTGGGTATTGCCGACGTCAAAGGCAACTGCGCTGGCATTAGTGGCTATAACGGCAAGCGATGCAGCGCTTAGGGAAAGAATGGCGGGTTTGAATAAACGGGATCTCATGAGGCAGCTCCATCGAGGGTGGCGTTGGGGGTGGTGTTGCAGCCCTTTTAAACGTCACTCTATGGTAGCGGTCTCTAATCCGATCGAACATCTAGATTGGGCGATAAAATTTGATATTAATCAATAGGCAGTCATTTATGCTGATTTTTGTATTTTTTTAAGATTAAATTAATGTTAAGCGATATTATCTTAAGATTAACGTGATGTGTTCAGGCTTTGTTGAGAAGCTGGCTTTGGCGTCCATGGCTTCGGTTACCATGATAAGCATGCGGCAAGGTGGTAAACGGGTCGAATCGACCTCAGCAAACCTCTACATATACGGAGAATAAATAGTTTGAGGAACAACGGGTGTGCGGATAGCCTCTCAGGGTCCGATGCCTCCGGTATTATTAGAGAAATCAGATATACGTGCAGTCATATCCACCACCGTCGCGCCTAACGCTAATAAACGGGAAGGGCCTCATATTCGTATCGCGTTCGCGCCGCATTACGAAAAGTTTCAGCGAAACTACGAAAGTATGGTGGGCTTGGCCTGCTGCTTTGTTTTGTATAGCTACCCATTTCAAAGATCAACAGGCCCTGAGTACTAAAACTGGCTTAAAACGCGTAATCCACGCCCAACCAAACGCTTCGACCTGGCTCATTAAGCGGTAACCCGGCGCTCGCAGAATCACCTGCCAGGAAAGGATCATTGGCATTACGGTTTCGGTTCAGAAAATCACTGTATGTCTTGTCGAGCAAGTTCAGTGCACCGGCACGAAACGCCACATTGTTCCAATACCAAGCAGCCTCGAAATCAAGCAAAACATAACCTGCCGTTGCTTCTTCGCCTAAAGCGAGTCGACTTTGACTGTCGGAGAAACGTGCGGTCAATCCCGCTTCCCAATTATCATCTAAATAAAACTGAGCCAACTGACCACGCAGTGGCGCAATATTGGCAAGAGTACCGCCATCGTCTAAATTGTCGCCTCGCACCCAGCTGAGCTGGCCACGGGTTTCCCAAGTCGGCGCCCACCGCCACTCACCAGAAAGCTCTACCCCGTAAAGCGTGGCATCAATATTGCGGTAAACACTCACCGGATTGCCTTTGTTCATGCCGGAAATTGTCTGGCGGTCACGCAGTATGTAGTCATTCACTCTGTCTGCATATGCCGACATTTCCCAGCCCACATTACCTTGTTGGCTTACTAAGCCAATATCGATTTGTTGGTGTGTTTCTGCATCAAGTGATGGGTTACCGACCCAGTCGCCTTTGGCAAAATAGCGCTCTGTTGCATCAGCATCACGCTCTGCACGGCTAAGACTCGCGTAAAGGGTACGGTTAGGAGCTAGCTGTAACTCACCGCGCAAAAAGCCGCCCAGCAACACGCTATCGTTATCTAAATTCCCCTCAACTCCATAGGCGTTTTGATAAAAATTGGCCGCCACATTACCTGCTTCAGTAGCG
The DNA here is from genome assembly GCF_031451755.1 of Vreelandella vilamensis. Classification (NCBI taxonomy): domain Bacteria; kingdom Pseudomonadati; phylum Pseudomonadota; class Gammaproteobacteria; order Oceanospirillales; family Halomonadaceae; genus Vreelandella; species Vreelandella vilamensis. The sequence continues at coordinate 71,752 of NZ_JARWAN010000018.1, forward strand.
GTATAGGCCGCATCTGCGCTGGCTTGTGAATAATCGACGCGAAAGCCACCACTCAACGTCACATCTTGATTGAGATAATGATCCAGCTCAGCAAAAACACCACTTTGACGCGTTGTCACGTCTGGCCAGGAATTAAAGATGACTGTGTTGGAGGAATCATTGACGATAAAAGCATCCCGCTTGTTCTGCAGTACGTTAATCCCCAAGCGCAGATCGCTGTTGGCAAATTGTTGCTCCCACATGTTTTTCAGCGTGAACGTATCAGACTCAGTGGGAGAGCGCATTTTCATCGGCATGCCATTGGGCATTTTAGGCGGCATGCGCAGCGAGTAGTTGTCCATGACATGATCAATGCGCGTGTACTGTAGGCGATTCTCAACGCGCAAGGTATCAGAGAAGGCATGATCCAGACGCAAGCGCACGGTATCGTTGTCGCTTTCGGGCGAGTCCATGCCGGACCCGGCGAACTTGACATCACGCTCACGTACGCTCTCAACGCCCAATGCGATCTCGGTACCTTCTTGAGGTGTCAGACCAAGCGTTAGGCCTCCACTCGTGGTTTCGAAGCCGCTATGGATACGTCGCCCATCGCCGTCTTCATAGTCATTTGCCGTCTGGCGTTCACCAAAAAAGCGTAAGTAGCCCGTCTTATTTCCCGCCGAAAGATTCGCGTATAGGCCTGTACTATCGCCATTTTCGCCATATTTAGCGCCTACATTACCTTGATACGTTTCATCCGCTGTCAGCGTTGGTGCTTCACGTACAAACTCTATGGTGCCGCCGCTACCTCCTGCCCCATGTTGTAATGTCGTGACGCCACGACTAACAATGACGCGATCAAAGCTTTGTAAGGGCGCGTATGCCGTGGGCGGATCCATACGATTGGGGCATCCACCAAACACATAGCCACCATCTATCAGCACATTCAACGCATTACCCTGCTGGCCCCGTATGACGGGATCAAGCCCATGACCTCCCATCCGAATGGCCTCGACACCATTAAGCCGCCTCAGCCATTCGGCTGCGTCTGCAGCCGGTGCAGGTGAAGCCAAAGGTGACAATTGCGTCTCACCTCCTAGTGTACGATCACCTTCAACAATCAATGTATTTGTCTGAGCATTGGCCGCGGTAGTCGCTGCAAAGGCAATACCAATGACCATCGGGAGGCGGGTAAAGCGTGAATTCATGGTGGCTCTCTATGAATAAAATTATAAAGAACAATTATTATAAATATGCAGATTGTTTGAAATATGACAAAAAGCCACACCAGAATTTGATAAAGCTTCGCATTTTATCGCGCTGAAAAGTCAACAGGCCCTGCTCAAAATAAGCGATCGATAAGCATAAAAAAGCCCCGGCATATTGCCAGGGCTCAAAGATCGAATTCGTTGTACTGTTAAGTCAAACTACTCTAGCTCGCAAGCTTCGCTTAGAAGCTGTACATCGCCATGCCGTGGATGCGAACTGCGTCGCCGTCATCGCCACCTTGTGTATCTTTGGTGTGGTAACCGGCTTCAACACCGTAGCTGATGCGATCAGCGGGTGACCAGATATAGTTGAGATAAATGCTTTCGACCTTGTCGAGAGAGGCAGAACCAATGGCACCTTCATCAACGGCGTCATCCAAATCTGCCGTAGCAACACCATAAGCTAAATTCACTTTACCTGGACCTGCTGCTGCGCTCATACCGAAAGTGCCGCCAGTACCCTCGATGCCTTCTACATCGCCGCTATTATCAATGTAGCCGGCTCGGGCTGGCGAGCCGTACATGTAGCCGCCTAGGCCGTCACCATGGGTTAAAGAGCCTTGAAACTTAATGCCTTCAGCGACTTCGACGCTAGCCTCTAAATTTAGCCCCCAAGCAAAAGCGCTTTCATCACTGTCTTGAGTAGAGTTGTAATACTCAATTTGACGCATGACGGCAGAGGCACCGTAGTTAATATTGTCGGCGCCAGCGTGATAACGCAGAGTCAGGTCAGGAAAGCTGCTCTTAACGCTATCGTTTACGTTAAGACGGTTATCCATATCAACATTGCTGCCGATAGTACCTGGATCTTCTAATGCTACTGAAAAGCCGCCAGTGGTATAGCGTAACTGAGACTGACGGCCAATGTTGCCTTGACCTACTTGGCCTAGGAAGTCAACTGTTGGCGTCGTGCCAATAAATCCGCCGAAGTTTGTCCACGTTTGGCCGGCCAAAACGCCATTCCATTCGCCGAAGGCATGGCGAAGGCGCAGAGTGTCATTGCCTGAACCATAAAAATCACCTTCGATGGTAGTGTTAAGGGTACTACCATTCATAGGAGTGGAAGTCTTGAAACCTATGCGGCTTTGCTTAGCATGGAAGTCAGTGTGGCCATCAGAACCATCCTGGCCATCAACACGGATGGCACTGTGGGCGACCGTGTTGCCCATATCAGCGTCAACATCATGAATCATGTCCAGTTTGGCGTAGCCATAAACACTAGCGGTGGTGTCACCCACTTCAAAATCCACGGCGTGTGAGGCAGACGCTACGGCTAGAGCGAGAGCGCTTGCGGAGAAAATCGAGGCTTTTTTGAAAGTTTTTTGAATGGTCACGTGCTATTCCTTTCGATTTTAGACCGCTGTCGGTCAGCGGGTCATTTTTTGTAGTGATTGCGCATTAGGAACAGATAGCCCGAGTGCGTGAACACTGTTTTGCTATCTATGCCTTAACCTAACGAGGCATTAGTGATGTTGCAATCATGTGAAAGGCATATTACGACTAAAGAGTGAGGAACTTTTCCTCTAGTGCTTTTTTTGCATTGAAAGGTAACCAAATGCATTGTACTAACATTCAAGTTACTTTGAAGAAGAAAGGAGGCTGAGGCGTCGTGAATATGGCACAGTTATAATCAATATCTTATGATATTTTACCTTTTCTTTGCTTTTAAAATATACATAGGGTAACGCTTGGCTCAATTTCCCAAATGGTCTCTGTTTCGTTTCTTCCGCACGCTGCAAGGGCGCCTTGTTTTTGGCTTGGCGCTTACGTGGTTGCTGGTAGTCGCGCTGGTGCTGGGAATGGCCTGGCATTTAGGCCAGTCGATGGTGCAAGGGACTAGCCTTTCGCACCTGCGCTATGAAGCGAATATGCTCACGGATGAAATCTCTCAGCAGATGAATTCGCGCATCAGCGCGCTTGAACGCCTGTCTGGATTTATTGCCGACCGTGATAACCCATTGTGGTTGCAAAATGCGCTGCGTCGTAATGATGCGCTTTTGGAGTGGTTTGAGGGCATTGTCATCATCGACGCAGCGGGCCAAGTGGTGGCGGATTGGCCAATGCTGAGCGACCGGCAAGGGCTGGATACCTCACACACGGAGTTTTTTCGTATGCTCAAAGGCACGCAAAGTGCGTATGTGAGCGAGCCGTTTGTGGGTCGGGTCAGTCAATATCCCATGGTGCTGGTGAGCGTGCCGAGATTTAACGCGCAGGGAGAGTTTGCTGGTGTTATCGGTGGTGTGGTGAGTTTGAGAACCAGCGGTTTGTTCTCGCGGCTTTCCCGTATGCAGCAAAGTGCAGGCAGCTACGCGGTGATTTTCACCGCCTCGGGCAAGGTGTTGTATCATCCCGAGCGTGACAACATCTTGTCACAAGCACCCAATAACCGTTGGCTGAGCGAGGCGCTAGATGGCTGGCAGGGCACGGCCGTGGGTACGCTCATGAATGGTGAAGCCGGTATGCAGGCTTACGGTCAAGTGTGGCCTGCTGGGTGGATTGTGGGGCGTTATTTAACCCGAGAAAACGCGCATTTGCCGCTCTCTGACTACATCAAAAAACTATGGTGGATTTGGGCAGTGTTAGCGGTGCTCATGCTGCCGCTGTTGTGGTGGCTATTGGGCCGTTTGCTACGCCCGCTACGCCACTTGGAAGCGCAGATTGGCGACGTTGGCCTAGGCAAGCGCAAGCACGTTGCGCTGGCGACCAGCATGCAAGAGCTTAATCAAGTGGCTTCGACGTTTAACCGCGTTGAGGGAGAGCGTCAAACGCTGCTTAACAGCTTGCAAGAGCGTGAAGCGTTTTTAAATTCCATCCTGCAAGCCACGCCGCAAGGCATGTTTGTGGCTGACTTCGACGGTGAAATTACCTACATGAACCCGGCGTTGCTTGAGCTGCTGGGTATTTCCGCGACCGTGCCGATGTCGCAATGGATCAAACAAGTGCATCCTGATGATCGCGAGGGTGCGGTGGATATGTGGCGCCATAGCTTAAAAACCCACAGTGAGTTTGTGCGCCAGCTGCGTTTTATTCGCTATAACTCTAGTCGCCTCGATGATACCGATCAAAATGCCGACAAAGAAACCCTCTGGCTTGAGATACATGCCCGTGCCGTGATGGTCTCTCAGGCGGAATTTTCGCTTGGGATGGTCGGCATGGTGAAAGATATTACCGAACGCCGCCAGCAGGAAGCGCTTCAGCGCTGGGAAGCGGAACACGACCCGCTCACCGGGCTTTTAAACCGCCGTGGGTTTGATCGGCGCTTGGACGAAGCGTTTGCCGAGTTCCAAAAAACCAGCACCCCATCTGCCTTGATGTTGTTCGATTTAGATCACTTCAAACCGATCAATGATGAAGGCGGTCACGCCTTGGGTGATGAAATGCTGCGCCGTATTGCCCAAGTGGTGGCATGGGAAGTGCGCCGTAGTGACCACGTCGCCCGACAAGGCGGCGACGAATTTGGCGTATTGCTACCCAGCTGTACGCTAAGCCAAGCGCGGAAAGTGGCAGAATCGCTACGCCAAGCGGTCGCTGATATCTCGGTGACACATGAAGGCAAAGAGTATCGTGTCACGCTGAGTATCGGTGTCACGTCATTTGGTGAAGATGATCATGAAATGGAGGACGCGGTGAAACGTGCTGATGCCGCCAGTTATGAAGCCAAGGCGCAAGGACGTAATGCTGTGGTCGTTAAAATGGCCGACACACCTAATATCAATGCACTGTTTGATTAAAAGCGTCTTTCACGGGCGGCGCTCGCCATTAAGAGACGTTTGGCGTTCGTTATGTCATAAAAGAGGCGTTTTGTGAGCTTGGTAGAGCTTTTTGCCCGCACGCTGGATGTCACGCTGCCAGTGTTTGCGATGGTGTTTGTGGGTCTTGGGCTTAAACGCTTGGGCTGGATCGATGCTGCTTTTGTCGCTACCGCCTCAGCGCTGGTGTTCAAGGCGACGCTGCCTACGCTTATTTTTATGAGTCTCGTTCAAGCGGACTTAGCGGTTGCGCTCAACCTTCCTTTGCTTATCTTTTTCGCCCTTGCCACGCTTGTGCAGTTTTTATTCAGCTGGATATGGGCACATTACCGCGTACCTTATGCTGACCGCGGTGTGTATATTCAAGGGGCTTTTCGCGGCAACTGTGGGATTGTGGGGCTCGCATTAGCGGCGGCGATGTACGGCAACTACGGGCTATCGGCCGGTGGCGTTTTGCTTGGCGTGGTGATTTTGACGTATAACGCCCTCTCCGTGATTGCGCTGGCCACGTTTCAGCCCGACCAAACCACGGATTGGCGAAGCCTGATGCGAAGCATTCTTACCAACCCGCTGATTATCGCGGTTGTGGCGGCGACGCCGTTTGCCGCATTGGCGGTGCCTCTGCCAAGTTGGTTAATGACCTCGGGTGAGTATTTTGCCTCACTGACGTTGCCGCTCGCGTTAATATGTATTGGCGCGACACTATCGGTCTCTTCGCTTAGGGAAGATAGCCAAGCGGCACTGGGTGCGAGCACATTAAAAATGGTGGTGTTGCCAGGGTTGGCGACGTTTGCCGCCTGGCTTCTCGGCTTTTCCGGCCGTGAGCTTGGTTTATTGTTTTTGTTTTTCGCCAGCCCCACCGCAGCGGCAAGCTTTGTGATGGTGAAAGCCTTAGGCGGCAACACCGCTCTTGCGGCGAATATCATCGCCATGACGACGTTGATGGCTAGTGTGACGGTGACGTTGGGGATTTTCTTACTACGCGGCCTCGGGTGGATCTAATCACACGCGCCATCACGTATCGGCTGAGAGTTGGCGCCTTAGCCGCCAAACGTTATACTGTGCGCCCTCCACGTCCCTGTAGCTCAGTAGGATAGAGCAGCCGCCTCCTAAGCGGCAGGTCGCAGGTTCGACTCCTGCCAGGGACGCCAATAAAATCAGTAATTTGCTAGTATTCTCTCTCTTTAAAATTCCCGTTTTTACCCTCGGTTCCCCTAGTGGTTCCCCTAGATTTGCAAGCATTGGAAAGGCGATATTAGCTAAGTAATCGCTGTATAAATGCTGCTTTAGTTGCCCTAGAGCCGTCTGCTGGGTAAATCTGTTGGGTAAAATAGGGCTTCCCAATGTCCGACAGAGTTTCCAATGAAGCAGATCTCGTTTGCTCAAGTTGAGCACCAGAACAAGAAGAAGGTAACTCACCAGAAGCAGTTCTTGGCATAGATGGATGTTCTTATGCCTTGGCATACCTTGCCCCCTTGGAGAGGTACAGATAGCGCGCAGCAACCCCCAGGCCACTCAGCATTGCTATATCATCGCCCGCCCAAAGGACGTAAACACTACAATAAGCGCGGAAATATCGCTCAGGGTAGTGCGAGTTGAACAGTTGCTCGACGCCAGGAAGAACCCTGGGTGCTGGTCAGTAATCTGCCTCACCACTCAATGCGGGCTAAAAAAAGTGGTCGCCATCTACCGGCAGCGAATGCAGTTCGAAGAAGGCTTTCGCGATGTCAAAAGCCCCCTGTTTGGACTGGGCTTTGGTATGCACCAATCTCGTCAGGGCAGGAGTCTCGAGGTCCTGCTGTTGATCGCAATGCTGGCCAACGTGGCCATGATGGTCGCCGGTCTGGGCATCTGAGCCAACAGGCAAAAAAAACGCTACCAGAGCAATAATATCGGCTATCGAAATGTTCTCTCGGTGTGGCGTCTCGGGCTGGAATGGCTTTGCCGGCAGCCTCCTAGCGCGGTTCCCCTGGCCTTGCTGGGCATCGCTTCAGGCAAGCCTTCGTGAAGAAGCCGCAGATCAGGCACTAGGTGATGAATAACGTCAACTTCGTGGAAATTTGTCAGATTCTAATTTCTCAAACCAACCTGGGGCCATCCTCCCCGAGAAACACGCTGAGGAGGTTGGTGTGCCTTGAATCAGGTTTGTCAGGTAAAAATCGCTTGTAGTGATTAGATAACTTTTATAGCTCATGTGATCATCAGGGACCCTATAGATGTCGGGTCCCGTGTGATTAACCACCTTCTTGGTAAATAACTCAGGACGCTTGGTTTGCCATTCCTTCATTATCGCAATCGGTGATTGATG
>NZ_JARWAN010000019.1:0-75214 GCF_031451755.1 Vreelandella vilamensis
GAATCGTGTTCTTGGCGGAACGTATTGATTACCTTAGAGATTACCATTCACTATTTTTGTTTTCAGGCCTGCCTCGTGAATAACCCGGGATCATGCGTAAGGACGTGGGCGTCGACGGCGATGCCCAGCGTATTGGCCAGCTCGTCTGGATGCTGTTCCTGAAGATCTTCGATGACCGGGAGCAAGAGTGGGAGATGTTCAGCGACGATTACCGCTCGCCGATTCCAGAGCCCTTACGCTGGCGGAACTGGGCGGCCAATCCGGAGGGCATGACCGGCGATGACCTGAAAGACTTCATCGACAACACCTTGTTTCCCAGCCTGCAAAAGCTGGAGCCGGCCGGTGACGATTACCGAGGCGTGGTTATCCGCAATGTGTTCGAGGATGCCTACAACTACATGAAGTCTGGCCAGCTCATGCGTCAGGTCATCAACAAGCTGCAGGACGGCGTCGACTTCAACAAATCGGCCGAGCGCCACGAACTCGGCGACATGTACGAGCAAATCCTCAAAGACCTGCAGAGCGCCGGCAATGCCGGTGAGTTCTACACGCCACGGGCGGTGACCGAATTCATGGTCAACCGGGTAGACCCAAAGCTTAGCGAAAAAGTGATGGACCCGGCCTGCGGCACCGGCGGCTTCCTCACCTGCACCATCGAGCACAAACGCCGAAATTATGTGGAAACGCCGAAGGACGAACAAACCCTGCAGAAGAGCATTCACGGCGTTGAGAAAAAGCCCCTGCCGCACTTGCTGGCCACCACCAACTTGATTTTGCACGGCATCGAAGTGCCGGACCAGGTGAAGCACGACAACACCCTGGCCCGCCCGCTCATCAGCTGGAGTCCAAAAGAACGGGTAGACGTTATCGTGGCCAACCCGCCCTTCGGCGGCATGGAAGAAGATGGCATTGAAACCAACTTCCCCAGCGCCTTTCGCACCCGGGAAACGGCCGACCTGTTCATGACGCTGTTCATTCACCTGCTGCGGGACGGTGGCCGCGCCGCCGTGGTGCTGCCAGACGGCTTCCTGTTCGGCGAAGGCATGAAAACCCGCCTCAAGGAAAAGCTGCTGGAAGAGTGCAACCTGCACACCATCGTGCGCCTGCCCAACGGCGTGTTTAACCCCTACACCGGCATCAAGACCAACCTGCTGTTCTTCACCAAAGGCAAGCCCACGGAAACCGTTTGGTATTACGAACATCCCTATCCGGAAGGTTACAAGAACTACAGCAAAACCAAGCCCATGAAGTTCGCTGAGTTCCAGACCGAAATCGACTGGTGGGGCAGCGAGGCCGACGGCTTTGCCAGCCGCGAGGAAACCGAGCAGGCCTGGAAAGTGTCCATCGACGACATCAAGGCCCGCCACTACAACCTGGACATCAAGAACCCCTGGCAAGGCGAAGAGGTCAACCACGACCCGGATGAACTGCTGGCCAAATACGAACAGCAACAGGCCGAAATTCAGGGAATCCGCCACCAGCTGCGGGACATCCTGGCCGATGCGCTCTCCCACAACACCGATGAGAATACCGGTGGAGGTGCGGCATGAGTTCACAGGAGCTGATTACTGAACATCTGGATTTGTGGACTGGGGCGGTGACCAAGAAGTCCAGCAGTGGCCGGGGAACTAACGGCAAGGTTGAGCTGACTGGGGTTAAGAAGCTGAGGGAGTTGATTCTGGAGTTGGCTGTTCGAGGGAAGCTTGTCGAGCAAAATTCAACAGATGAGCCAGCTAGTATGCTGCTGGAAAAAATCGCTGATGAGAAGGCTCAGCTAGCCAAGGAAGGGAAGATTAAGAAGTCAAAGATGCTTCCGGAGGTTGACGAAGAAGAAAAACCTTTTGACCTGCCTGATGGCTGGCAATGGGCGCGCATGGAAGCCATCAGTGAATATATTCAGCGGGGTAAAGGCCCAAAATATGCGGACTCAGGGAAAGTAAGAGTTGTTTCCCAAAAATGTATTCAATGGTCTAGGTTCGATCTAAAATCTGCTCGCTTCGTCGATGACAATAGTTTGAGTGGTTATCAGGACGAACGGTATATTCGAGAAAACGACATTCTCTGGAATTCAACAGGCACGGGAACTGTTGGACGTGCAATTGTGGTTAAAAGGCAACAGTGCTCCATCGTTGCCGATTCACATGTGACGATAATTCGCCCCTTAGTCTCTGAACCACGACATATCCTTAATTACATTTTATCTCCGAGCGTTCAGCAGCGAATTGAGCCTGACCATGAGAACTCGTTGGTATCAGGCACCACGAAGCAAGTCGAGCTTAATTCCACATCAGTAAAGATGCTTGCTGTTCCGCTACCCCCACTCAATGAGCAACACCGCATCGTCCAAAAAGTCGATGAGCTCATGGCTCTCTGCGACCGACTGGAACAGCAAACCAGTGACCAACTCGAAGCCCACGAAACCCTCGTGGATACCCTGCTCGGCACCCTCACCCAATCCGAAAACACCACCGAACTGGCCGACAACTGGGCGCGAATCAAAGACCACTTCGACACCTTGTTCACCACCGAACAGAGCATCGGCAAGCTCAAGCAGACCATCCTGCAACTGGCGGTGATGGGGCGGTTGGTGGAGCAGGATGCGGGGGATGAGCCTGCATATGAGCTGCTCAAACGTATCGCCGAGGAAAAAGTGCGACTGGTGGCCGTCCGGAAGCTCAAGAAGCAAAAGCCTTTGGCGGAAATTGTTGAGGAGGAGAAACCGTTCGAGTTACCAAGTGGATGGCACTGGGCCCGATTTGGTGATGTCTGCTCAATAAAGGGAGAGCTGGTTCGTCCAGAGAATTTTCCGGATCTACGTCAAGTTGCACCTGACTGCATTGAGAAAGGCACGGGGCTGATTACCGAAAACCGAACAGTTAAAGAGTCAGGCGTCAAAGGGCCAAATAGCCGATTCTTTGCCGGGCAAATCGTGTATTCGAAAATACGTCCGTCACTGTCAAAGGCTGCTTTGGTCGATTTTGATGGCCTTTGTAGTGCAGATATGTACCCAATTGATGCATTTATTGACGCCAGATTCCTGTTGACGGAAATCCTATCAGAGGTATTCCTTCAGCAAGTAAGGATCGCGGAAAACCGAATTAAAATGCCAAAGCTCAATCAAGAGAGCCTGACAGGCTTCGTGTTACCAATTCCCCCTCTAGCCGAGCAGCATCGCATCGTCCAAAAAGTCGATGAACTCATGGCTCTCTGCGACCAACTCCAGGAACGCCTGAATCAGGCCAGCGACACCCGATACCAACTGGCGGGGGCGGTGGTGGAAGGAGCCCTGAACTAATGGTTTACAACAGGCCATGAAGCATCTCCCTAAGCCGAGTGAACTGCTGGGTGATAGGCGTCTAGGTGCCTCCTACATTGCACAAAAATGACCTGGCCGTCAGGCTTAGGCGGTCATGTTACAAGTACCATGCGGATGTGAGTTCTATATCACCACGGGGTAAGGTTGTTATACCGTGGGACCACTATGGAAAGAGAAAATCGTGTTCGTCGGCTGCTGAAAGACCGGCTCTATTACTCAGTTTGGACACTTAAAAAAGCCAAAAACTGTTACATAGCCTTTTTAATAATATAATCAATAGGTTAATCTTTTATAACATGATACATGATGCGGTAATATCGTGAATCACCCAACAGTTAGGCAGGTTATGGCCGCCAGTGAGTACCTCTTGGCCCGGGGCGATAGGCGCCATAGGCTGACCCTCTTCCGCTAAGCCTGGCCCGGCAGCGCGATGAAGCGCCCCGGCGACGCCACCGCCGGTTCTCAATTGCGCATTGGCAGCATTGACCACGGCATCTATATCGGGCTGTTGGGCAATATCGCCCACCACGCACTGCACGCTGATGCGGTTGTCGCTCATAGGCTCCTCCGTCTGTTGTCACGAATCACGCAGACCCTGCTGATGCAGAGTCTTAGTGACTGCGGCAAATACTGAAAGTGTAGACTGAAAAAGCGCTTTAGTTCATTAGATGCCCGACGAGCATCAGAAGCGCTACCTGTACGTGGCCATTGACCGGGCAACCAGACGGTGCTGACCGATAACGGCAAATCCTTCACCGATCGCTTCATACGGGCCGGTGAGCGCAAGCCCAGCGGGCAACATCCGTTTGATCAGGAATGCCAGGGCCATGGCATCGAGCACCGCCTCATCAAGCCTGGACGGCCGCAGACCAATGGCATGGTGGAGCGCTTCAACGGCCGCATCAGCGACGTGCTGGCCACTCGGCGCTATGCATCAAGCGAGGACCTGGAACAAACGCTCAAACGCTACAATTGGCTGTATAATCACCACATTCCGCAAAAGGCGCTGCACCATCAATCACCGATTGCGATAATGAAGGAATGGCAGACCAAGTGTCCTGAGTTATTTACCCAAAAGCTGGTCAATCACACGGGACCCGACACCTATCGGCTAGCGGGTGGTCGTGTACCGGTAACTTTACCTCATGCGCTGGATCGTAAGTACCCAAACGCGGGCATTTCCCTCCCCAAGTTCATGGCGGGGTTTTAGCCTGATCATCGCCCAACAAGCCCGACTCCCCGACCTGTCTTACAGATCGGTTTGGCACTGGCCTTCCGTTGCAAATCCGATTAGCCTGCTAACTCAACCAGTAAGGGATTGAGATGCAAGAGACAACTCCTCGACAGCGCTTAGCAGGCGTTCTGATTTTGCTTGGTTTGATGGCGCAAATCGTTGGTTTTACCGGCTGGCGAGAGACAACTCACGCGGTAAGCTACTTGTTGTGGGCGGCGGCTTTTTTGTTGTGGCGTGATATTCCTAGGCGCTCACGCCTTCAGGCAGAGGTATTGATTACGCTCGGGACAGGCATGTTGTTAGTAGCCCGATTTGTGTATAGCGCTGAGGTCAATTGGCCTGCCATGCTTCAAAATAATACCTTTGTGGTGGCGATGCTGGTGGGCGTTAGTTTTATCTCGCTCATCGGTAAACAAGGTAATAAAGGCGCGGCTGGCGAACGTGTGACCGGTGCGGGCGGCGTGCTGCGGACTTGGTTGGGCGTGCATTTTTTGGGAACGATTTTAAACCTTTCCACCGTGTTTATGGTCGGCGATAAACTTTCCCGTCGCGGGCCACTCACGTCGCCGCAGCTGTTAGCGTTGAACCGTGGGCTTTCTAGCGCGGCATTGTGGTCGCCGTTTTTTGCCTCAATGGGCGTAGTCCTCTCGCTGGCGCCCGACGTGCAGTACACGCAAATTGCCATGATCGGCTTTCCGCTGGCGATGCTCTCGGGACTTTTCACCACACTAGAACTGCGGCGACGATTTGATTTAAGCGAAGTAGAGGGGTTTTCGTTGGCCCCTCACAGCTTGTTGATGCCGGTCGGCATGGCGGCGTTGGTCATGTTATTTCATTTTTGGCTGACGCCTTCGCTAACCATTGTCAGCATCATTACGTTTCTGCTGCCTGGCGTTGCGGTGCTGAGCAACCTGCATGAGGGGCCACGTTTTACCCTCCGGCGTGTGCGTCAGCATACGCTCACTCGATTACCCGCCATGCGTGGCGAAATCTCGTTGTTTTTAGCGGCAGGGTTATTAACACTGGGGCTTTCTACCCTGGTGTCGGCAGCAGCCGGTAGCGATTGGACCTTATTTGCCCACTTCGGCATGCCTCAAGCGATGATTAGCTTCGCTGCTATTGCGTTAAGCGCGCTGGTCGGATTGCACCCAATTATTGGCGTGTCGGTATTGGCCTCCGTGCTAAACCTACAGGGAGGCGAACAAACCTTATTCGCCTTTGTCGCATTGAGTTCTTGGGCAGTGGGTACAAGCGTTGGGCCACTGTCGGGTATCAATCTTTCTTTGCAGGGACGCTACGGCGTAAGCGGTTACCGCATGATGTGCCACAACCTGCTTTACGCCGCCGTGATGAGCGTGCTAATTCTCGTCGCCATTGCCCTGCTGACAACGTGGATGAACGCCTAGTGGCTAGCAATTCATCGCTATCTTTAACAACTCGGTGTTTAACACCCCACTAGCCGTTACACGACTCAAGCGTTGACGCGATAAAAATACCGGTGCCCGCACTGATGGCACGGCTCGATGCGCGCCACACTGTCTAAAACCACCGGGGCATCGCAGTGAACGCAGGCCATCTTGCCGGGGGCGGCTATTTCGCCTTCGCAGTAGTCGGCGCGAGCGGCTTCTAGGTCTTCGTCAAAGCGTTCACGCTCAACCACACTGCGGTCCGCGATAGACAGTAGTGACTCCGCCACGCGGCGCGAAAGGTGGCTGATATCGATGTCTAGCCACTGCGCGACCTGCTTGCCGGTATCCGCCATAAAATAACGCATATCCTTCAAATCGCGCTCAACCCATGCGCGCAAAAGCGACAGTTCGTCTTTGGTGAACTCTTCTAGCTCGCTCTCGAACTCAACGGCTTCATCTAGGTCTTTTTGCAGGTTTTCCCAAGTGAGCTCTTGAGCGCCATCTTGCAGACGTTCGAGCAGACGCTCGTAACCTTCGCGTAGGCGGTGGTCGTTATGCTCTGCCATTACCGTTCTCCTGTGTTTCCTGAATTCAGGTTTTAACAACTGCTTCCAATACTGATTCTAAAAACAGTTAAATCCAATGCAATACACGTCAGTGCGCTTTTCTTGCTCGCACTTTTTCACTTTGCTGGGTAGCGCGATAACGCGTTGGCGTTCAAGGTTATCCCTTCATAGGATACAATCGCACAGATCAACTAACATTCGTTTTTTATCATTCACCGCGCCCGATGTTTCGGGCGAGCACCCCAAGGCATGAAATAAACCGATGGACGCACATTACAGCCCTCGTGATATCGAACGTGACGCGCAGCAGTATTGGGACAAGCATCAGTGCTTTAAAGCCGTAGAAGATGCTAACCGCGAGAAATTCTACTGCCTCTCAATGTTCCCCTACCCTAGCGGCAAGCTGCACATGGGTCACGTGCGCAACTACACCATCGGCGATGTTGTCTCGCGCTTTCAGCGCATGCAGGGAAAAAACGTGATGCAGCCAATGGGCTGGGATGCGTTCGGCATGCCGGCGGAAAACGCCGCGATTCAAAACCAGGTGCCGCCCGCCAAGTGGACGTACCAAAACATCGACTACATGCGCAACCAGCTAAAAGCGCTGGGGTTTGCCTACGATTGGAGCCGTGAATTCGCCACCTGTGATGTCAGCTACTACCGCTGGGAGCAGTGGTTCTTCACCAAACTGGTGGATAAGGGTCTGGTCTACAAGAAGATGTCGACGGTCAACTGGGACCCAGTCGACCAAACCGTGCTCGCCAACGAGCAGGTCATCGAAGGCCGCGGCTGGCGCTCCGGCGCTTTGGTTGAGCGCAAGGAAATCCCGCTGTGGTTTTTGAAAATCACCGATTACGCCGATGAACTGCTGGCGGACCTCGACAACGTCGAATGGCCCGAGCAAGTCAAAACCATGCAGCGCAACTGGATCGGCAAGTCTCAAGGCGTTGAGATGACATTCGGCATCAAAAATGCCGATGGTAGCGACTGTGAGGCGCTGTCGGTCTACACCACCCGGCCGGATACGCTGATGGGCGTGACCTACGTTGCCGTCGCAGCGGATCACCCCCTCGCCAAGCAAGCGGCAGAAGGTAACGCTGAACTTGCAGCCTTTCGTGAAGAGTGCGCCCAGGGCGGCACCTCGGAAGCCGAAATGGCGACCAAAGAGAAGAAAGGCATGCTCACCGAGCATCATGCCGTCCACCCGCTTACGGGTAACACCGTGCCGGTGTTTGTCGCCAACTTTGTGCTGATGGAGTTTGGCACCGGGGCAGTCATGGCCGTCCCCGCCCACGACCAGCGCGACTGGGAGTTTGCCACCAAGTATGGCATCGAAATCACGCCGGTCATCGCCGATGAAAACGGTCACGCGCCCGATCTGTCGGAAGGCGCTTTTGTTGATTACGGCACACTGATCAACTCCGGTGAATTCGACGGACTTGGCTTTGAGGCCGGGTTTGATGCGATCGCCGCCAAGCTTGCCGAGCTGGGCCGCGGCGAGGTGAAAACCAACTTCCGCCTACGCGATTGGGGGGTTGCCCGCCAGCGCTACTGGGGCGCGCCAATTCCGGTCAAGTACGGCCCGGAAGGCCAGACCGTGCCGCTCACCGATGATGAACTGCCGGTTGAGCTACCGATGGAAGTGACCGTTGACGCCTCTGGGTCGCCGCTGAAAAAAATGCCCGAATTTTCTGAACTCGGCGACGGTTGGGTGCGTGAAACCGATACCTTTGACACCTTCATGGAATCTTCGTGGTATTACGCGCGTTTCTGCTGTGCGGATAACCCCGATGCCATGCTCGACGAACGCGCCAACTACTGGTTACCCGTCGATCTTTATATCGGCGGTATCGAGCACGCGATTTTGCACCTGCTTTATGCCCGCTTCTTCCACAAATTGATGCGCGATTTTGGCCTGGTGGAGTCTGATGAGCCGTTCCAGCAGTTGCTGACGCAAGGCATGGTGATCGCTGAAACCTACTACCGCGATACCGCCAACGGCGGCAAGCAGTGGTTCAACCCCGCCGATGTTGAGGTCAAGCGCGATGAGAAAGGCCGCCCGATCAGCGCAATACTGCTCGAAGATGGCCAACCCGTTGAGACCGGCGGTATCGAGAAAATGTCGAAATCCAAGAATAACGGCGTCGACCCGCAGTCGATGATCGATAAGTTTGGTGCCGATACCGTGCGCTTGTTCATGATGTTCGCCGCCCCGCCCGAGCAATCGCTTGAGTGGTCGGACTCCGGCGTGGAAGGCGCCCACCGTTTCTTGAAGCGCCTATGGCGTCAGGTGCATGAGCACGTGGAAGCCGGTTCGTTGGGAGATTTGGATGTCGCTGCACTAAACGACGACCAAAAAGCGCTGCGCCGCAAAACTCACGAAACCATCAAGAAAGCCAGCGACGATATTGGCCGCCGAACAACCTTCAACACCGCGATTGCCGCCGTGATGGAGCTTTCCAACACGTTGGCGCGCTTTGATGATGACTCGGCACCGGGGCGTGCGGTGACGCGTGAGGCGCTGGAAGCCTGCGTATTGCTGCTGGCGCCCATCACACCGCATGCTTGCCATGCTCTCTGGCAGCGTTTAGGGCATACAGAGCCTGCCATCGATGCGCCCTGGCCCGCGCTTGACGAGCAGGCGCTAACGCGCGACAGCATTGAGCTAGTGGTGCAAGTGAACGGCAAACTGCGTGCACGCTTGCAGGCACCTGCCAATGCCGATAAAGCCGCGGTAGAAGCGATGGCGATGGAAGATGACAACGTCCAGCGACACCTAGACGGCAAAACCGTGCGCAAAGTGATCGTTGTCCCCGGTAAGCTCGTCAACATTGTGGTCAGCGGATGAGTCCTCGCTCTATGAACCGACGCGCATTTCTTGCCAAAAGTGCCTTCACAGCCAGCATCGCCGCCTCAATGGCGGTGCTGGGTGGTTGTGGCTTTAGGTTGCGTGGTTCCGATAGCCTCCCCGACCTGCCGACCGTCACCCTAGAAGGCGATACGCGAAGCGATGTGGCTCTGTCACTGCAAACCCAGCTAGAAGCTACCGGCGCGGGCGTGCGCAAAGACGCACCGTGGCGAGTCACCCTGGGCTCACCGGAACTTTCTGAGCGCCGCTTAGGTGCTGAAGGACGCGGTAGCCGCGAACATGAGTTCACACTGAGCATTCCAATATCGCTGCAGCAACGGTCCAACAATGCGTATGCACTCAATCACGAGCAAGTGAGCATATCAACGCGTCAACGCGTCAATGACGATGACCTGCTCAACCGCGATATCTTGGTCAGCGAGGTACGCCGAGAACTTTCCCAGCAGCTAGCTCAGCGTATTATCGAGCGCTTAGCCACGCTTGAGGTGTTAGGCGTGTGAAAGTCTTTGCCGACCAATTACCTGCCGCGCTGGACAAACAGCTCCCCAAGGTCGTGATAGTGGCGGGCGAAGAGCCGCTTCAACACCGCGACGCTTGTGATGCCGTACGCCAAGCAGCGCGGCAAGCCGGTATTGAAGAGCGTGAAGTCGTGGATGTGGAGCCCAACTTTGCTTGGGGGAAGCTTCTCGAAGTCGCGAACAATCTCTCGCTTTTTTCCACACGCAAACTTATTGAAGTGCGTCTTGGCAGCCATAAGCTCGGCCAAGAAGGCACTAAAACCCTGGCGCAATACGGCGAGCAATTAGCGAAAAGCGAGGATGTGCTACTGATCAGCATGGGCAAACTAGACGCCAGGCAGCAGAAAAGCGCTTGGTTCAAAACGCTGGATAAACACGGCCTCTTCGTGCCGGTATGGCCAGTTGATGCGTCCCGCTTGGGCTTCTGGCTACGCGATCGCGCCGGGCGACATGGCTTGCAACTGGATCTTGACGCCGCGCGGCTACTCGGTGAGCGCACCGAGGGCAATTTGCTCGCCGCCGACCAAGAGCTACAAAAACTGGCACTTATGCTGCCACCCAATGCCCGCGTTGGGGTTGAAAGTATTACGCAAGGTGTGGATGACAGCACGCGTTTTGATGTTTTCACTCTCGCCGACGCGTGCCTGAAGGGTGAAACGAGCCGGGTCTCCCGAATCGTATATGGCTTACGTAGCGAAGGCGTGGAAGCACCCATTGTGCTGTGGGCGCTGAGCCGCGAGCTACGCACTTTGCTCTCGATTCATCAGCACCTTGATCAAGGCCAAAGCTTTGAGCACGCCTGCAAAGCACAAAAACCCATGATTTTTGATAAGCGCCGCCCAGCCTACCAAAAAGCGATTGCGCGTTTACCTATGAAACGTCTACATAAATTGTTATTGATGGCACAACGCCTGGATTTGTCGGTAAAAGGCGCTTCTCCTGTGCCCTTATGGCCGGGCTTGCACGATTTGGCGTTTACCCTCGCGGGGGGCCGTGGCATTCTGGCTGAGTCCGCTTGGACGTATCGCTTACACTAAATGATTAAAAACGAAGTGGTTAAAAACGACGTGGATAAAAACGACAAATCGCAGCAGAACCACGATGCAACTCAACCCTTTATAGTTTTAAATTATAGCTCTAAACTTTTTTAGCAAGACTTGTAATGAAAACGTCTTTCTCAACGTACTTCACCGTAAAAAGGAAAACACCATGGCTACACTGCGTCGTTATATTTCCGTCTTATTAATCGCACTCTTGGCACTCGGTAGTTTCCCTGTCGCGGCGGCACAAACCACCGGGCTGGTATCGACACAAGCCGCTCTTGAAGCCGATAACGCCAGCGAGGAGCGCGAACGTATTCACGATATTCTGGCCCGCGCAGATGTACAGGAGCAACTGCTCGCGCAAGGTGTTAGTCCAGATGAGGTAAAAGCCCGGGTCGCCGCCCTAAGCGATAGTGAGGCGAAGCAGATGGCAGAGCAGCTTGAAGCGATGCCCGCCGGTGCTGGCGTCATTGGTGCGCTGTTTGCCGTTTTCGTTATTTTGCTTGTCACTGATATTCTCGGTTTGACCGATGTTTACCCGTTTACCCGCTAAGCAAATGCGCCCTACCCGCCTTAAAAACGCCCGCTCTGCGGGCGTTTTGCTGTGTTTTATTGTCAGTATTTTGCTTAGTGGATGCGCAAGCCGCCCTACGCTGCTTGAAAGCACATATCAAACGCTACCATCGCACGTGGAGCTTAATGACGTGCCCTTCCACCCTCAGGTGGAATACCAATGCGGCCCAGCGGCACTCGCGATGGTACTTAACCATCAAGAAGTCGACACCAAGGTCGAAGACTTAATCCCGCAAGTGTTCATTCCCGAGCGCAGCGGCAGTGTCCAACCCGAAATGTTAGCCACCGCCAGACGCTATGAACGCATTGCGTTTCCCATCCGAGGAACTCTCGATAGCTTGCTAACACACTTGGCCAATGGTACACCCGTCGTGGTGATGCAGAATTTGTCTCTCCCCGCTTGGCCGATGTGGCATTACGCCGTGGCGATTGGTTACGACCTTCCCAAAGAGACATTAATCCTGCGAAGTGGTGAGATCGAGCGCCACACACTTTCTTTTCGTCGTTTCGATGCCACATGGGCACGCACTGAACGCTGGGGGTTTGTCATAGCTTCGCCCGGTGAGGTACCGGTAGGCATTGCACCAGAGCAGGCTGTTAATGCCATCAGTGCATATGAAGCACTTCACGGTTCTGATGCGGCCCTTCCTAGTTGGAAAGCGCTGGTGCAGCGTCAACCCGATAATGCGATGGGCTTTTTTGCCTTAAGTAATGCTTATTATGAACAAAACCAAACAGATAATGCGCAGGAAGCGCTGATACAAGCAACCCACATTGACCCAGAGCTTGGCGTCGCGTGGTTAAATCTAGGGCTACTGTATCTAGCTCAAGGGCAAACAGCCAAAGCGCAACAGGCGCTTAATAAAGCGGCTCAGCTTCCGGGCCCGTGGCAAGATCGCGCAGTTTTAGCACTTAAAACACTATAACCATATAAGTCTTTGATCATAATGATAATAAGGTTTAATAATGATGAACGCTTAATTATGACAATAAAATAGTTAAATTTAATGATGGAATATTAAGTATATTTTTGCTTAAGTTAGAGATGTTTGTTATGAAAAAACAATCAGTGTAATGCACATGGAGTCCATCATGTCAGCTTGGTCCCTGACCCTTGCGTTAGCGTTGGCGTTAGCTAAAATTTTGAAAAGAGCGCAATCCTTCACTCACCGACGTCGCGATTGGTGGTTGCGCTTTTTTTTCATAGTGCTAATGGGAGGCTTAGCAACCAACGCTTATTCGGCAACCCCCGTCCCAAGCCAAGAAACACCCAGTCAAGATCACTCACTAATTTTACAAATTACCCACCACCAACATCAGCAGTGGCTTTCATTGGCTGATATCGAAACGCTCCCGCTTTATGACGTTGAACTCAAACACCCTGAAGGGCTTGAAGGAAGGTTTACTGGGGTTTGGCTCAATGTTTTCACTGCTCAGCAAGGCATTCCAGAAGATACCCGCATCCGCTTAATTGCCCATGATAACTACACCATTTTTCTAAGCCATGCGGAACGTAAAGAGCGGCGCTACTTTATGGTGACACGCTTTAATGGGCTGCCCATTGAGCGCCAACAGATGGGGCCTTTACTTCTCATCGTTCCCGCTGATGCTGAAGGCGTTCTCGAAGGTACGTTACCCCTTACGCGCTGGATCTGGGCGATTCGGGAGATACGTTACCAATGAACATTCCACTTGAGGCACTTTCCGCTAAATCATGGAGGATTGCCATCCTCACAGCCATCGTCGCGATAGGCATAGCGCTCCTGGTGAGCTATTACGTACACAGTGCGCGTCAACATCTGGGGGCAGATTATACGGCTCTCGTGGGTAACATTGTGCGGGCGCAACAAACAACACCCCAACTGGATCATGCCTTGGAAAGCTTTATTGATGAGCCTATTGGCCTACATTTACGTCAAATTCGGCATACACTGTGGCTTTCTAGCAATTATTTAGATCAAGTCAGTCATGGTTTAAGTCAACATTCCCAGTTATATCGCGATACCGCTTATCTTGGGGACGATTTCACGCGCCTTCGTGGGCAGATTATCACGCTCGAAGAGCAAGCCGAGGCAGCGCTGGTAGACCGTTCTCTTTTACCCGAGCTTCAACGGTTATCCATGGATATTGAAGCCACCATGGCGTGGACATATAGTGAGCTTAATGCTGCCGTACATAGCGCTGCGGGACGACAACGTTTCATTATGCAACGTTTATCTTGGGCTGTAACAGCACTTGTCGTGGCGGTAATGCTAGTCGCACTCGCGCTATTGGCCGCCGTATTGCGCCTGCAACGCCAGCGAAATACGTTAAAAATGCTAATGCTAACCGACGAGCTCACCGGGCTTTATAATCGCCGCCATTTAGTAGACGCTGCGTCAAGAGAACTGAACGATGCTCAACGTCATCAGCAACCGCTTAGCTTACTGCTGCTTGATTTGGACTACTTTAAGCACGTTAACGATACTTACGGTCACCCAGCTGGCGATGATGTACTGCGAAAGGTGAGCCAACAACTGCGCAACATTAGTCGAGCGACAGATATCGTGGCGCGAATTGGCGGCGAAGAATTTTGTGTATTAATGCCCAATACCACGGTAGATGACGCGGAAAGCGTCGCCGAACGTATTCGCCATGCCATTGCGCTCGAACCACTTACCCACTTAGGGGCAAATTTGCAGCAAACGGTAAGCATTGGTGTCACAACATCGCTTGATGGTTCACACAGCTTTGAAAAGCTCTACTCGCTAGCCGACCAGGCGCTCTATCAAGCTAAAGAACTCGGAAGAAATAGAGTAGAGTGCGTGCTTCCGCCTCATTCTTCTTCTGAACGTCAAGCGATCCTCACCAACAGTCAGCTAGACATCTAACTGCCTAGAAAACACGGTTAAGCCCATTTTGCGCCGCAACGCGATACGCTTCAGCCATGGTGGGGTAGTTAAATGTGGTATTAACGAAATACTCCAGCGTATTCGCGCTGCCTGCTTGCTGCATAATGGCTTGACCGATATGCACAATTTCAGAGGCTTGGTCGCCAAAGCAGTGAATACCTAATATCTCCAAGGTATCCTGGTGAAACAGAATTTTCAGCATGCCCACCGTATCGCCCGTTATTTGCGCTCTTGCAGTATTTTTAAAGAAAGCTTGCGCTACCTCATAAGGAATTTTGTCTTGCGTTAACTCTTGCTCAGTAGGACCAAATGAGCTGATTTCAGGAATCGTATAGATACCCGTCGGCACGTCAGAAACAAAGCGATACTCTTTATTCAAAAGCTCATTGCATGAGTTAAGCCCCTGATCGTAAGCAGCACTGGCAAGGCTCGGCCAGCCGATCACGTCCCCGGCGGCGTAAATATGCGCAAGTGTCGTACGATAATGCTCATCAACGCTGAGCTGCCCACGTCCATTCGCTTCAAGGCCAATGTTTTCTAAACCTAGGCTATCGGTATTACCCGTTCTGCCATTTGCCCACAAGAAGGCATCAGCGCGCATCTTCTTGCCTGATTTAAGGTGAACCACAACGCCCGATTCATCCCCTTCGACACTGGCATAGTCTTCATTTTGGCGAATAAGCACACCGTGCTTGCGCAAATGATACGAAAGCGCATCGCTTATTTCATCATCCAAAAACGACAACAAGCTATCGCGATTATTGATTAAATCAACTTTGACGCCTAAGCCAGAAAAAATTGACGCATATTCACAGCCGATGACGCCAGCGCCAAAGATTATCAACGTGCGAGGTGTATGCGATAGACTTAAAATCGTATCCGAACAGTAGATGCGCGGATGGCGGAAGTTTATGTCGGCTGGGCGATATGGCCGAGAACCAGTTGCGATCACGATTTTTTTCGCGACTAACTCTTCAACACCTTCTTGACGGTCGCGAACCACCACCGTGTGCTCATCTTTAAACCGCGCCAATCCGTGAAAGAGATCAATACGGTTGCGCGCATAAAACGTCGTACGCATCTCTACTTGTTGATCAATCGTGCTACGAGAGCGCTCCATGACCTTAGGAAAAGAAAACCAACGGGGCTCACCGATGTCGCGGAACATGCGGTTGGTATTGAACGCCATGATCTGCTTGACTTGATGCCGCAGTGCTTTTGAAGGAATGGTTCCCCAGTGAGTGCAGTTACCGCCTACTTGAGCTTGCTTTTCCACCACGGCAACCCGCATACCATGCTTTGCCGCATTAATCGCGGCACTTTCACCGGCAGGTCCGGTGCCAATCACCACGACATCATAGTTGTGAACCGCCATACTTTTTACATCTCCTATTGTGTATTACGGCGATGAAGCGCTGGTGCCGGCCAAATTAGCGGCGCGTAGCATCGTAACCTAAATCAGCTCCGCGGCTCTCATCGCTACGCCGACGAGTGCTCACACCACGGCGCTTGCGATTCTCTTCTTCGCACACTTCATCTTTACCACCACAAATGTCGCAGCCATCCTTCATGCCAATTTGATTCAGCCCACCGCAGGAGCCCGCAATGGGCTTGCGTCCCATGATGACGCCCACGGCCATCGCGGCCATCACCAAAAGCATAAACCCAAATACCAGTAGCCATATCGTCATGATGAGCACCTCACTAAAGTTGCTGTATTACGCTTTGAATTCAAAGCAATCATCACCTGCACTCATGACAGTTACAGTGACGTTAAGTGCCATTATCGTTAAGCATGAGGTAAATAACAAACGGGGCTAGCCAATGGCTAGCCCCGTCATTGCCTATTGAGCAATTTTACCCGCCGAAGTCATCCAAGAGGATATTTTCCGGCTCGACCCCTAAATCAAGCAGCAGCTTAATCGTTGAGGCATTCATCATAGGCGGTCCACACATGTAGTACTCACAATCTTCCGGGGCCGGATGGTCCTTGAGATAGTTTTCATACAACACATTGTGGATAAAGCCTGTCGGACCTTCCCAGTTATCTTCAGGCTGCGGATCCGACAGCGCCAGATGCCATTCAAAGTTCGGGAACTCTTCGGCCAGCTTATCGAAATCTTCGTTATAGAAAGTCTCACGCCATGAGCGCGCACCGTACCAAAACGTGATTTTACGATCTGTCTGCAGACGCTTGAGCTGATCGAAGAGATGGCTACGCATCGGTGCCATACCCGCACCACCACCAATGAAGACCATTTCAGCGTCGGTGTCTTTAGCAAAGAACTCACCGAACGGTCCCATTACCGTCACTTTGTCACCCGGTTTTAGGCTGAATACATAAGTCGACATTAAGCCTGGCGGATGACTTGTACCGGGAGGAGGCGTGGCAATACGGATATTAAACTTGAGGATACCCTTTTCTCCCGGGTAGTTCGCCATCGAATAAGCCCGGATGACTTCCTCATCGTTTTTGTGGGAAATATCAAATAAACCAAACTTTTCCCAGTCACCACGGTACTCTTCATCAATATCAAAGTCAGAGAACTTGATGTCGTAGGGGGGTGCGACAAGCTGAACATAACCACCAGCACGAAAATCAACTTCTTCGCCTTCTGGCAGTTTTAAATTCAGCTCTTTAATGAAAGTGGCGACGTTGGGGTTATCAATAACCTCACATTCCCACTTTTTCACCCCGAAGACCTCTTCCGGCACTTCGATTTTCATGTCTTGCTTCACCGGCACTTGGCAAGAAAGACGCCAGCCTTCCTTTTTCTCGCGCATGGTGAAATGCGACTCTTCCGTGGGCAGGATAGAACCACCACCCTCTTCTACACGGCACTTACACTGGGCACAAGAACCGCCACCGCCACAGGCAGAAGACAAGAAAATGCCGTTTGCCGCCAACGTATTCAAAAGCTTGCCGCCGGCTTGAGTGCTCAAGGTGTGTTCCGGATCACCATTGACTTCAATAGTGACGTCACCGCTACTCACTAGTTTGCTACGCGCTGTCAGGATGATCGCCGTTAAGCTAATAACGATGATCGTAAACATAACAACACCGAGCAAGATGACAGATATATCAACCATATCGGTTTCCTATTGCTGGAGGTTTTCTTCCCCCCGGTGACATCCATGCAAGCCACCGGGAAAACCGTTCCGTTAAAGCTGAATGCCCGAGAAAGACATGAAACCCAAAGACATCAAGCCTACGGTGATGAATGTGATGCCAAGACCCTGAAGGCCCGCCGGCACATCGCTGTACTTCAGCTTTTCACGAATACCTGCGAGGGCAGTAATCGCTAGTGCCCAACCAACGCCAGAGCCAAAACCATAGACGACGGACTCGCCGAAATTATAGTTACGCTCAACCATGAAGAGTACGCCACCTAAAATGGCACAGTTCACGGTAATCAGTGGCAGGAATACGCCCAAGGCGTTATAGAGCGTAGGTACATATTTATCGAGGAACATTTCCAAGATTTGCACCAGCGCAGCGATAACGCCGATATAGCTGAGAAGTCCTAAAAACGACAGGTCAATGTTTTCAGCGCCGTTGATACCGGTCCACGTAAGCGCACCTTCTGCCAACAGTAAACCGTAAACCAAGTTATTCACTGGCACAGAGATAGTTAGCACGACAATAACAGCGATACCAAGGCCAAAGGCAGAAGAGACCTTTTTGGATACCGCCAAGAAAGTACACATGCCTAAGAAGAAGGCAAGCGCCAGGTTTTCAACGAAAACCGAAGCAACGAAAAGGCTTAAATAGTGTTCCATGTTACACGGCCTCCTTCGGCTTGGTATTTCCCTTCATCTTGAATTCGTTCTCTTCGACCTGATCTGTGTCGATAGAGCGCATCACCCAAATCATTAGGCCGATAATAAAGAACGCAGACGGTGGGAGCAGCAGCAAACCGTTAGCTACGTACCAGCCACCATCTTGAACGGTCTGAAGCACAGTAAAGCCAAACACGCTACCAGAACCGAACAGTTCACGGACAAAGCCAACGACCATCAGCACAAAGCCATAACCAAGGCCGTTACCAATACCATCTAGAAAGGAAAGTCCCGGCGTGTTAGACATCGCGAAACCTTCCGCACGTCCCATCACGATACAGTTGGTAATAATCAGACCGACGAATACTGAAAGCTGCTTCGACATTTCATAAGCAAATGCTTTCAGAATCTGGTCAACCACGATCACCAAAGATGCAATGATCGTCATCTGCACGATGATACGAATCGACGACGGAATATGATTTCGAATCGATGAGACGAACAGGTTAGAGAGTGACGAAACGAAGATAACGGCCAAAGCCATTACCAGCGATACGCTCAAACTCGTCGTTACAGCAAGAGCAGAACAAATCCCCAAAATCTGCAACGCAATGGGGTTATTGTGAAAAATTGGTGCCGTTAAGACACTTTTAGGCGTGACGTCTGCCATGGTTAGGCTCCTTCGGATTCGAGTTCGACGTCGGCTTCCTGAGCTTCTTCTTGGCTAATACCGCTGCGGAATTTCGCCAAGTACTCACCGAAACCTTCCGGGCTCAACCAGAACTGAAGCATGTTAGTTACGCCATTGCTGGTCAAGGTAGCGCCAGAAAGTGCGTCCACTTCATATTCACCAGAGGCACTCTTAGACAACTGAATCTCCGGCATCAGGTCACCCTCTTCGTCGTAGATTTTCTTGCCTTCCCACTTCGCTTGCCAACGCGGGTTGTTAACTTCGGCACCCAAGCCCGGCGTTTCGCTGTGCTCATAGTAGGTGATACTAATAAGCGTATTGCCATCGCCCTCTACCGAAATGAAACCGCGCATTAGCCCCCACAGGCCTTGGCCACGAATTGGCAAGACAATCTGATCTGGGTTATTAGAATCACCGACGAGATATACCGTTGAGTAGTTTTCTACCCGAGAGAGGCCAGCAATATCCCGATCGCCTGACAGCGTACGACCTGTCGCGGGGTCGCTCGCAGCTTCAAAATGATTGAATTTATCGGGATCGAACTGATCGGTATACTCGCCCGTGCGCATGTCGACAACGCGCGCGGTAATCTCATTGCGGAATGCCTCTTCGACATTCACGCCAGGCTCATACAGCTTGGCCACATTGAGAATATTAGTTTTACGATCGAGTTCCTGATTGAATTGCTGCATAGGGCGCAGCGCCACAGCAGCTGTTGAAACAATCACAGAGCACACAATACAAAGTGCAAATGCGACGATCAGAATCTTTTTGATCGAATTATTACCTTGAGCCATTAGGCAATCTCCTCGGCCGGCACGCCTACGCGCTTTTGGCGACGCTTAATATTAGCCTGGACAAAGAAGTGGTCAATCAGCGGTGCAAACAAGTTAGCAAATAAGATTGCCAGCATGATGCCTTCCGGAAAGGCCGGGTTTACCACGCGGATTAGAACGGTCATGACACCAATAAGTGCGCCAAAAACTAAACGACCTTGGTGTGTCATTGCGGCGGATACCGGGTCTGTCGCCATAAACACCATACCAAATGCAAAGCCACCAATAACCAGGTGCCAATACCAAGGCATAGCGAACATCGGATTCGATGCGGAGCCGATCAAGTTGAACAGCGTGCTGGTTACCACCATACCCAAAAGCACACCTAGCATGATCCGCCAAGAAGCAATTCCTGTCCAAAGCAGTACCGCCGCCCCTATAAGAATGGCCAATGTCGAGGTTTCACCAATGGAACCCGGCACAAAGCCAAGGAAAGCATCCCACCAGCTAAAGGCAGAAGTCAGCGATGCCATGCCATCTTGGAATGCCATTGAAAGCGCAGTAGCACCCGTATACCCATCAGCGGCGACCCAAACAGCATCCCCTGAAATTTGCGCAGGATATGCGAAGTACAAAAAGGCACGACCCGTTAGTGCCGGGTTAAGGAAGTTTTTACCCGTACCACCGAATATCTCTTTGCCGATAACGATGCCAAAGGTAATGCCCAGCGCCACCTGCCATAGCGGAATGGTTGCTGGAAGGATAAGCGCAAAGAGCACAGAGGTAACAAAGAAGCCCTCGTTAACTTCATGGCCGCGCTTAATGGCAAATAGCACTTCCCAAAAGCCGCCGACAATAAATGTCACCAAATAAATCGGCAGAAAATAGGTAGCGCCAAGAACAAAGTTAGCCCAGAGGCTACTGGGATCATGCCCACCCGCCAGGGTCATCATGATGGCTTCACGCCAACCGCCCATAGACGCATAGCCAGCATCAATTGCGGTATTGGCTTGCCAGCCAGCATTCCACATACCGAAAAGCATGGCTGGGAAAGTACACATCCAGACAGTGATCATGATGCGTTTAAGATCCACACCATCACGCACATGCGCTGTTGTCTTCGCGACCGTCGGTGGCGCGTAGAAGATAGTGTCTACCGCTTCATAGAGAGGATAAAACTTTTCGAATTTACCGCCCTTATGAAAGTTCGGTTCGAGATTATCGAGTGTTTGTCGAATACCCATTATCAGGCCTCTTTCTCGATCAAGGTGAGATTATCACGCAGGATGGGGCCGTACTCGTACTTGCCGGGGCAAACATAGGTACAAAGCGCCAGATCCTCTTCGTCCAGCTCCAGACACCCGAGCTGCATGCCAACTTCTATGTCGCCTACAATCAATGTGCGCAGCAACTGAGTTGGCATAACATCCAGCGGCATAATGCGCTCATAATTGCCTACCGGTACCATGGCGCGTTCTGAGCCATTGGTAGAGGTTGTTGGCGCGTAATTACTCAATCCTTTGATTTTGGAAATATAAATTCCCATAACGGAGTGGCGATTGGCACCTGGAGACAACCACCCCATGAAAGCGCGCTTATTGCCCTCTTCGAGCAGGCTGATCTGGTTATGGAAACGTCCTAGGTAAGTCAAGCTACCTTCGGCAGACGCCCCAGAAAAAACCGACCCTGAGATAACTCGAGTATCATCAGGTTTGATAATCTCGCCCTTAAGAAGTTCCTCAGTACTCGCGCCAACGCGCGTACGTACAAGGCGCGGATTTTCAGCCCGCGGCCCACCGACTGCCACCACGCGATTGACATCAAGCTTGCCTTCGGTGAAGAGCTTGCCGAAGGTAATCACATCCTGATAGCCAATATGCCACACTTTTTTGTGAAGCCCGACAGGCGAGAGGTAGTGAATATGCGTGCCAACCAAGCCTGCCGGATGCGGCCCGGCAAACGACTCTTCTTGAACCCCTGCGACATTACCACCGGGAACACTGCTATCCGAACCGGTGCACAGATAAACCTTACCTTCGGTCAGTCGCGTCAGCACCTTTAGGCCATCTTCAAACGCTTGAGCATTCTCATTAATGATCAAGGCTGGATTCGGGCTTAACGGGTGTGTATCAACAGCAGTGACGAAGATATCGACCGGCGTGCTGTCGATAGCGGGTGTGCGCGAAAAGGGCCGTGTGCGCAAGGCCGTCCAGAGGCCGGATTCCACCAGCTGATCGACCACCGTTTGGCGTTCTAAACCCTCAATTGCAGAGCGGTCATGTGCAGTGAAAGAGACAGCTTCTTCACTCTCATCCACCTTGATTACCACAGACAGCAGACGACGCTTTTCGCCACGATTAATAGCGACCACCTCACCGGCAGCCGGAGCGGTGAAGCGAACGCCCGCGATTTTCTTGTCAGTGAAGAGTAGTTGGCCCAATTTGACCTTATCCCCTTCCTGCACTTCCATGGTTGGTTTCATGCCAACGTAGTCAGTACCCAGGACCGCCACGTGGCGCACAGGCTGCGCATCTTCGATACGCTGCTCGGGCGCTCCCGTGATGGGGAGATCCAGGCCTTTTTTGACTTCGATCATAGTCTCGCCCAGTTGATGGATCGGATATACGAAGATAAGGGGGTCGAATGGATTCGAATTCTTGTTTTTCTCTCAGATTATTACCAGTCCGGCTCAAGCGCATGCTCGAACCACCCCAAAAATCTACCGCATTATAAAGATAAGCGCGGCTAAAAACCACATCTCAAGCCCTCGCCAAAAGTGCTATAGACTTGCCCAACTAAGATATTGAAACGATAAACGCCACCCGAAGGTGGCGTTAAACACAATAAAGATTGGCAAATTAGCCCTCTGCGCGAGGTAGCTTTAAAAAGCTCACGTTAGACATTTGTTGCAGGATCCGCACGACCTGACAGCTGTAACCAAATTCGTTGTCGTACCAGACGTAAACAACGGCATGGTTATTATTGGCAATGGTGGCTTTGGCATCGACAATTCCAGCATGACGATTACCCACAAAATCAGAGGACACCACTTCTGGCGAATCCACATAATCAATCTGCTTTTGATAAGCCGAGTTGATCGACATGAGGCGAAGGTACTCGTTGAGCGAGTCAGCGTCCGTTCCTTTCTCCAAGGTGAGATTGAGAATTGCCATTGAAACGTTAGGTGTCGGGACGCGAATGGCATTCCCGGTCAGCTTGCCATCCAGCTCTGGCAGCGCTTTTGCCACCGCTTTTGCCGCGCCCGTTTCCGTCAGTACCATATTAAGCGCCGCGCTACGGCCGCGACGATCACCTTTGTGGTAATTATCGATCAAGTTCTGATCGTTCGTGTAAGCGTGAACGGTCTCAACGTGGCCGGTTACAACGCCATACTCGTCATTGAGCACCTTTAATACCGGCACAATCGCATTGGTGGTACAAGAAGCTGCCGACAGGATCGTGTCGCTTTCGATGACATCGTCATGATTGATGCCGTAAACAATGTTTTTGATGCTGCCTTTACCCGGTGCGGTTAAGAGCGTTTTAGAAACCCCTTTGCACTGCAAGTGCTGACCAAGGCCCGCTTCATCACGCCAGATACCCGTGTTATCCACGACAACGGCATTCTCGATATCGTATTGGGTGTAATCCACGTCAGCGGGAGAATCCGCATAAATCACCTGAACCACATTCCCGTTAACATTCAGCGTACGTGCCTCAGCATCCACGCTTATCGTACCTTCAAACGGCCCATGAACCGAGTCGCGGCGCAGAAGGCTGGCCCGCTTTTCCAGGTCTTTCGCCACATCGCCCCGGCCGCGCACCACAATAGCACGTAGGCGCAAAAGACTACCGCCACCCGCTTTCTCGACCAAGACGCGGGCTAAGAGACGACCAATACGGCCAAAACCATAAAGCACCACATCTTTGGGTTCTCCGGTGCTGGCGCCCGGCTGGTAACCATCTACAATTTCATGCAGCTCTTTACGCAAAAAAGCTTCAACGTCACCCCCGCCCTGCTTTTGCAGCATGACAGCAAGCTTACCTACATCAACATGTGCTGGGCCCAAATTCAGCTCGCACATGGTCTTAATGATAGAAAACGTTTCTTGCACGGAAAGCTCCGTGCCCTCAATTTTGCGCACAAAGCGGTGATCTTTGAGAATACGGATGACCGACCGCCTAATCAGCGAACGTCCGAACATGGTTGCAACGACATTATTTTGGCGATACAGACGCCCCACCAAAGGGATTATCTGCTCCGCCAGCGCTTCGTTGCTTTGCCATTCTTGAAAAACGTTTTCGAGCGATTGCTGACTCACGTGCGACCTCTTTAGGTAATGAAGAAATAGTTAATGTAGAAAATAGAGAGTGGAGAAATCGGATGAAGATAAAGGTGTAAAAAAATCATAAGCATTATCCCGTTCGGCATCATACCGTGCAATCACTGGATAGTCGCAGCCGATGTAAGCAGATTACATAAATACGCCACCGACTACATAACCACGCCACATCAGAAGCTTCACCTACCAAGCGTAAGTATACGCATTGATCAATGTTATGGATCCATCGTCTGAGGGATGGATCGTGTATCATTAGCGCTTTGCCTCTGCACAACCGATGCCTATATTATGCCAACTTTTTCGCTACTAGATCCGCCCAAGCCCCAAGGCACTCGCGATACGCTCTACTGGGTTTCGCCACCGGGCAGTGCTGATGCCCTCGCCCTCGCCCAAGTCGCGACCACCACGCCCTTGCTAGTGATTACGCCAAGTACGGCAAGCGCCCAATCTCTTGAGCAAGCACTGGCATTTTATAGCGATATTCCCGTACTCCCTTTCCCAGATTGGGAAACCCTGCCTTACGATAGCTTTTCACCGCACCAAGATATCGTGTCGGCGAGACTACGGACGCTTCGTGAGCTTCAAGATGGGGTTCACGGCATCGTGCTTGTGCCGATCAATACACTGATGCAACGCTTGCCGCCGACCGACTACATCGCAGGTCGCGTATTGACGCTCAAAACCGGCGATACACTCGACCGAGAAACCTTACGCGAATCGCTCTCTCGCGCCGGTTATCGCGCGGTAGAAACGGTCTATGAACCTGGCGAGTACGCCATGCGCGGGGCTTTAATCGATTTATACGCCATGGGCATGGAGGCCCCTATTCGCATTGACCTTTTCGACGACGAAATTGACACCCTGCGCTACTTTGACCCCGGCTCACAGCGTTCCACCGATAAAGTCGATGCTATTGAGCTTCTACCCGCACACGAATACTCACTTAGTCGAAGTGCCATTGCCTGTTTTCGCGAGCAATTTGAAACTCTTTTCGACGTCGATCCGCGCCAATGCCCGCTCTATAACGACGCTATCAAAGGCATTCCCTCGCCAGGGCTTGAGCAATATCTACCGCTTTTTTTTGAACAAACCGCCTCACTGTTTGAACACCTTACCGATGCCACCCAAGTGGCACTGATGCCAGGCGTATTTGAAGCAGGAGAGCACCACTGGGAAGCCATTGAAGCACGCTATGCGAATTTGGGTGTTGATCCCACGCGCCCTTTACTACCGCCCCATCGAGCGTTTTTCCCGGTTAATGAGATATTTGCCGCTATTAAGCAGCGCCCGCGCATTGAACTGACCAATAACCCCGAGCAGCGCCATGCGCATGAGTTTGCCGCCAAAGCATTGCCTGATGTCACTATCAACGCGCGCAGCAAAAAGCCCTTGGCCGCGCTAAACACCTTTTTACAAGACAGTCCCGATACCCGCGTGCTCTTTATCGCTGAATCGCGTGGACGCAGTGAAGCGCTAGAAGACACACTCGCACCCCTTTCTCTCTCGCTACCCCATGTGGATCGCTTCTCTGAATTTACCCAGAGCGAGTTGCAGTTTGCTATCGCGGAAGGTCAGGTCGATGAGGGGCTGTGGCTGGAGACTCCCGATCTCGCGGTGATTACTGAAACCGAGCTATTTGGCGATGTCGTCCGCCAAAGCCGCCGGCGCGAGAAGGCCACTGACGAGAACGAGTTCGCCGTACGCCACCTTTCAGAGCTTAAAAAAGGAGCGCCTGTGGTACATCAGGCGCACGGCGTCGGTCGCTACTTAGGGCTCGAAACACTGGAAGCGGGAGGTATGGCTAACGAATTTCTCGCACTGGAATACGCTGGTGGGGCCAAGCTTTACGTCCCTGTAGACAGCCTGCATCTTATCTCACGCTACAGTGGCGCTGACGATGAGTTGGCCCCTCTGCATAAACTTGGCTCTGACCAGTGGGAAAAAGCGCGTAAAAAAGCCGCGGAAAAAATTCGCGACACGGCCGCTGAGCTACTGGACATCTACGCCCGCCGTGAAGCCCAAGAAGGCGTGGTTTATACGTCACCGGACGAAGAATACGACCGCTTCGCCGCCAGTTTCCCGTTTGAGGAAACCCCCGATCAAGAGGCCGCTATCAATGCGGTCATTGAGGATATGACCTCGCCACAACCCATGGATCGCGTTGTGTGTGGCGACGTTGGCTTTGGCAAAACCGAAGTCGCGATGCGCGCCGCTTTTTTAGCCGTGCAGTCCGGCCGCCAGGTAGTGGTTCTGGTCCCCACTACCCTGCTGGCACGCCAGCACTTTGAAAACTTTCGCGACCGCTTCGCCGATACCGCCGTCAATATCAGCCTTGTTTCACGTTTCACTCAAGGCAAGGCCATGAAAGAAACGTTAGACCACATCAAAAGCGGTCAAACGGACATTGTCATTGGTACCCATAAACTCCTTTCGAAAAGTGTCGAACTCCCCAAGATGGGGCTGCTGATTATCGACGAAGAGCATCGCTTTGGCGTTTCCCAAAAAGAGAAACTTAAGACCTTGCGTGCTGAAATCGATATTCTCACGCTCACGGCTACCCCCATTCCCCGAACACTCAACATGGCGATGAGCGGAATTCGCGATCTGTCTATTATTGCGACTCCCCCAGCGCGGCGGTTATCAGTCAAAACCTTTGTTCAGCAGCGCGCTGATGGCGTAATAAAGGAGGCGTTACTGCGTGAAATTCTGCGCGGCGGTCAAGTTTACTTCTTACACAACGAAGTGAAGACCATCGAAATCGCGGCAGAAAAGGTCCGTGAGCTAGTACCCGATGCGCGTGTCGCCGTCGCCCATGGTCAACTCCCGGAACGCAGCCTAGAACGCGTCATGTCGGATTTTTACCACCGGCGTTTCAATGTCCTGGTGTGCTCTACCATCATCGAAACCGGCATCGATGTGCCCAGCGCCAACACGGTCATCATTGAGCGTGCCGACAAGTTCGGCCTAGCCCAGCTGCACCAACTGCGTGGCCGCGTCGGCCGTAGCCATCACCAAGCCTACGCCTACCTGCTTACCCCACCGCCAAAAGCGATGACCCGTGATGCGGTTAAGCGCCTTGAAGCCATCAGTGCCTCTGATGATTTAGGCGCCGGTTTCACCCTTGCCAGCCATGACATGGAAATCCGCGGTGCAGGTGAGCTCTTAGGTGATGAACAGAGTGGGCAAATGGAAACCATTGGCTATACACTTTATATGGAAATGCTTGACCGCGCCGTTAAAGCCATCCGTGCGGGCAAAACGCCAAATATCGACGCACCGTTTAATTCCGGCGTAGAGATTAGCTTAAACCTACCTGCACTTATTCCCGATGACTACATTCACGACGTCCAGCAGCGCCTAGTGATGTACAAACGCATTGCCAACACGCAAAGCAGCGCAGAGTTAAAGGAGCTGCAAGTGGAGTTAATCGACCGTTTTGGCCTCCTGCCTGGCCCGGTGAAAAACCTAATCCGCCAAACACAACTGCGCCAACGAGCAGAGTCATTAGGCATAAGCCGCTTAGAAGCCGGTGAAACACGGGGTAAAATCTTATTCGATGCCCAAACACAGGTCGACCCGATGATATTGGTATCGTTGATTCAGAAATCACCACAGCATTACCGCCTGGAAGGCGCCGACACCTTGCGCTTCGAGCTACCCATGACAAAAGCAGAAGAGCGTTTTTACCAGCTAGAAACCCTCCTTAGTCAACTTAACCAAAAGGAAACTGCCGCATGACGAAAACTCTCTGCCGGCTCCCCACGGCACTTTCTATTCTGTTTGCGGCCACGTTAGCGTCTTCTCTGCACGCGGATTCGCCTAGTGCAGACGCACGTCACGGCACCATTACCGACACCGCCCTAGAAGCCGCTAGGGTCGTGGCTGACGAAGCCATCAGCGAGCGTCCCAATGCGCTCCCTCGTGGGCAATTTCATCTACCGGAAACAGGAGATGTGATTGGCGAGCGCTATACCGTCACGGTGAAAAATCATGAAGAAACGCTGATCGATATCGCCCGACGTCACAACATTGGTTTTGAAGAAATCCGCATGGCCAACCCTGAAGTCAGCCTTTGGGTGCCTGGCGAAGGAACAGAGGTTGTCATTCCCAGCCGCTACCTTTTGCCTTCTGTTCCGCGCGAAGGAGTGGTCATCAATCTTTCCGAGCTACGCCTTTACTACTACCCCGCTGACAACCCTGGCATTGTCGAAACCTACCCCGTAAGCGTAGGACGAGAAGAGTTTGCCACACCGGTCGGCGTTACGCGTACCACTATCAAGGTCAAGGACCCTGCCTGGGCACCGCCTGCCTCGATGCGTCGTGAAGCCGCTGAGCGGGGCGACCCGCCTCCTGCCATAGTTCCTCCTGGGCCGGATAACCCATTAGGTGAGCACGCTATATTACTGGATATGCCCAGCTACTTAATTCATGGCACCAACCGCCCTGATGGCGTTGGCATGCGAGTCAGTCGCGGCTGCATCCGCATGTACCCAGAAGATATCGAATCGCTCTATGAGCGACTACCCAGTGGCACAAAAGTTAACTTGATCGACGCCCCTTTCAAAGCGGGATGGGCGGAAGATGGCACCCTCTTTGCGCAGTCGTTTCCACAGCTTGAAGAAAACATGGATAGCTTTGAGCCCTTACTTAACGCGCTCAAACAAATATCGGAAAAAACCGAAGGCGACAACATTACGGTAGACTATGCTCAGATTAAACATGCCATTGAGCAACCGGATGGGCATATGATTGCGCTTTACGGCCCGCAAGCCCCCAAAAAAGAGCCCGCTCCGCTTAAATGGGACGGCGACCTCCTTGATGCTCTTAAGCTTGAGTCAACGGCAAAGCTGGAAAGTGACTCGTAATGCTTCTCGACAAAAATATTTGTAGCAACAAAAAACCCTGCCGAAGCAGGGTTTTTTGCGTCACATCACTTAATAAGCGATGCGACTCCGCATAAGGCCTAAACCTTAAAGCGCTAACCAAGCAAAATTACTTCTGCATGGAACGCTCAAACATACGGTTCATTTCTTCACGGTTCTGCTCAGACATCTGCATTGCAGCTCGTGCATCACGCTGCGCTTGGTTTGCAGTGTTCATTGCCTGAGAAGCCATGCTGCGAGCTTCTGCAGCATCTGCTTGTGCAGATTCAGCCGTCATGCGAACTTCTTCCAGCGCACTGGTAGAAGCACAACCTGCCAGAATTGCCAGAGAAGCGGCAGCGGCAGACATCTTCAGAGTAGTCTTCAGAGTCATAATGTTCTCCTTGAGTCTTCCTTGGTGCTACGTTAAGGGTGACAACGTTAAGCTTAGAAACGTTAACCTTGTCTACCTGCGGTGCAGGTTCATTGCAGCCACATGTGCCGTTAAGCACAAGCGTCAAACGCAGTTTTATTATAGTACACAACGTTTGTCTATAGCTGCGTATTTAATGCCTGAACTTCCTTCAACAACATTAGCTTAGCGGATCACAACCCGCGTGCCAACGTCGACCAATCTCACCATACGCTCAATTTGCGTATTTGTTAACGCCACGCACCCTTGCGTCCAGTGATACTTAGCATGAACATCAGGGTCCGCACTACCCAAGCCATGCACTCCAATCGCCCCGCCTAACACCGTATCTTGCGGAGGAGCGCCGTAACGACGGTAATAGGCGAAGTAATCATCGTAATCCTGTTGCGAATACACACCGTTTTTCAGGGCCATGCGGGCATGCGCAGGGGTGGGATAATCGATACCAGCAAAGATATGCCACTGACTCGCATAGTTAAACCGATTGATACGAAATTCCCCCAGCGGAGTAACATTGCTGCCACGCAAACGCTGAGTTTTCGCTCCCGAGCGACCAAGTGATACTGGGGCAAATCGCTCAAGCCGAGCATTGCCACGATAAATGCTAAGCGATGCCTCTTTATCATCTATTAAGACCCACACCTCATCGCTGTGTCGCGGCACATGCGCTCGCGAGACCAGCGTTTCAATCAAATCAGGCTCGACGGATCCGTCGTCTGAAAGGTTCGCCTGAGCGCCAGACATATAGGCCGATATTGGCAACCCTAGCGCGTAGGTGAGAAATTGGCGTCGGTTCACCGGCATTTTATCACTCTCAAAATATCAGCGTTAAAGGTCGGTAAACTCTTCAAGACTCATAACGATACGCCTGACCTCAGCTTCATGCCCCTCAGCAAGCGACGTAAAAAACTCTTCTTCTGGTTCTATCACCGCTTTTTCAGCACGGTGTTCATATAGAGCCTGAAGCGTTTTGTGCGCCTCAGTCGCTGTTTTCATCGCAACGTCAACACTGTCATAACCGGCGCTTTCGGCCAGCTTTTCGAGCTTTGGCGGATGGGGAAAATCCGTGGGATCATCAAACCAGGTGTTTAACACATCGCGATGATCGGAACCGTCGGAGAAAATATCTTCCAAACCCGTTTTCATGCGCAA
Organism: Vreelandella vilamensis; assembly: GCF_031451755.1. Classification (NCBI taxonomy): domain Bacteria; kingdom Pseudomonadati; phylum Pseudomonadota; class Gammaproteobacteria; order Oceanospirillales; family Halomonadaceae; genus Vreelandella; species Vreelandella vilamensis. The sequence continues at coordinate 30,457 of NZ_JARWAN010000019.1, forward strand.
CTCTCGATTAGCGAGGTAAGTCAGCGCCATCTTTAATCTCTCAGCGTCTGCGTTCTCTGCCGCGTCGCTAAACTGCTTAGCCATACGGGCATGGAAATCAGCGGCCCAAACGACCAGATCTTTTACCTGGTTGTAGCGCATGCGCTTCTCCTTGGTTATCTGTAATGTTTTAGTTAACTATGATGTTTCGTTTTTTGGCAATACGTTAATTTTACCAATGACGGCTAAAAGGCTTCACAGCAACAAATTTTGGCGTGCTAGCGTAGAGGAAAACACATTATCTGACTATTTCGCTATTGGCATAGAGTATTAAGACAAGGCTCAACACTTTGATAGCCCTCTTGCTGCTTTTTTAGGCTATCGTTACCATTCTTCACTTGTTTCCCGCAGCGCAGCTATCTCATTCTTAGCGCTATTGATACACGCCAGCATTTCATCGGCAAAGGCGGCCTGGCTGCCTAACGCAATCATTGAAGGATTATGAGTCGGTCGTTTCGACGCTCCTTCGCTGCTATGTAAACGTTCCAGTTGAAAAATCAGCCAACCGAGCCAAGAATCCACGTCAGCAGCAAGATCTCGAAGTCGCTGGAGCTCTGCAACGGCAGGCCCATCAGCCGCCAGCAAAAGCGGCCAACGATACTCGACAAGCCGTGCGTGCTCGGTCACCTCTTTGAGATGTGACTCAAGCGCCAGCTCCATGAGCGCGAGGGCACTCTCTTCAAGTGCCATTTTGCGCGAAGTAGCGTCCTCATCGTCTGCTACTGTCGTAGTGATCAAAAGCTCCGCTTGATAGAGCAGCTGGTTCGTCCGAGCGCGAGGTGTCACTTTCGCTTGTCCTCCACATGCCATTTACCGTTCTCAAAAGTCGCTTTCCAACCGGTGGCCTTACCATTTTCGTCGGTCATGACGTACTGCGCTTTGTTTTTGCGCGAAAACCGAATTTGCGCTGGACGACCATCCGGATCCTCGCTGGGCGCATCGAGAATGAAATGATACTTTTCCGGTAGCTCATCAGCGTGGGCCTTAAGCTCTTTCACCAGAGGGGGACGCGTTTCACGATTTTTGGGGAATTTACTCGCCGCAAGGAAGAGGCCGCTAGCCCCATCGCGCAACACATAGTGATCATCCACCTTCTGGCACTCCAGCTCAGGCATCGGGATCGGATCCATCTTCGGCGGCGCCACTTCCCCACTTTTCAGCAACTTGCGTGTGTTCTTGCACTCGCTGTTGGTGCAGCCGAAATATTTGCCAAAGCGGCCTGACTTAAGCTGCATTTCGCTGCCACACTTGTCGCATTCGATAACCGGGCCATCATAGCCTTTGATCTTGAACTTACCGCTTTCGATTTCGTAGCCGTCGCAATCTGGGCTATTACCACAGATATGCAGCTTACGGGTTTCATCAATCAAATAGCTATCCATCGCCGTACCACATTTAGGGCAACGGCGCTTGGCTCGCAGCGCTTCCGTTTCGGCTTCTTCGCCCGCGTCGGAGGCCACTGCTTCTTCTCCAGGAATTAAGTCAATCGTGGTTTTGCAACGCTCTTTCGGCGGCAGGTTGTATCCACTGCAGCCTAAAAACACCCCGGTAGAAGCCGTACGAATCTGCATTTTACGGCCACAGCTCGGGCAGTCGATATCCGTTGGCACCGGCTGATTGGGGCGCATACCGTCTTCGCTTTCAGCTTGTGCCAGCTCTTCGCGGAACTCTTGGTAGAACTCATCAAGCAGCGCTTTCCAATTACGCTCCCCTTCGGCAACTTCATCTAGGCTATCTTCCATACGCGCCGTGAACGAGTAATCCATCAAATCGGGGAAAGACTCCTTCAATCGCTCGGTCACGATATCGCCCAATTTTTCGGCATAAAAACGGCGACTTTCCAGCTTCACATAACCACGATCTTGAATGGTGGAGATGATCGACGCATACGTTGAGGGCCGACCAATGCCTTGCTTTTCCAATTCTTTTACCAGCGCCGCCTCAGAGTAACGCGCCGGGGGCTTGGTGAAATGCTGCTGGGGATCGAGGGTTTCCAGCGTCATGGGCGTCCCTTGCGGCAGATCAGGCAGGCTCTGGTCTTCGTTCTTTCCTGCTGGTTTCATCACGCGTGTGAAACCATCAAACTTAAGCACACGACCTTTAGCACGCAGTTCATAGCCATCGACTTCCACACTCAACGTCGTGGATAAGTACTCAGCCGGGGTCATCTGGCAGGCGACAAACTGACGCCAAATAAGCTCGTATAACCGTTCTGCATCGCGCTCCATCCCGACTAACTCAGTCGTTTTTCGCTCAACACTGGACGGGCGAATGGCTTCGTGGGCTTCTTGCGCGCTCTCTTTACTGCTATAGCGGATGGGGGCTTCAGGAAGGTAGCGATCGCCGTATGCCTCACCAATAAACGCACGCGCGTTTTCTACCGCCTCTTTAGAGAGATTGGTGGAATCCGTACGCATATAAGTGATGTAACCCGCTTCGTATAAGCGTTGCGCCATGGTCATGGTTTTCTTGACAGAAAACCCTAGGCGACTGCTCGCTGCCTGCTGCAACGTTGAGGTAATAAAAGGGGCATTAGGCTTTGTGCGGGTTGGCTTGTCCTCGCGCGAGGTGATCTCAAGTTCCGCTTTCCTTAGCGCGGCAATGCGATCAAGCGTCTCTTTTTCTGACGTAGGCCGAAACGCTTTGCCATCTTGGCGTGCCAACGCAAAACGCACAAGCTCGCCATCGGATGTAGCAAGGTCGGCATGGACATCCCAGAATTCCTCAGGGATGAATGCGCGAATTTCGCGCTCGCGCTCGACTATTAAACGCACTGCCACCGACTGCACACGGCCCGCAGAAAGGCCTCTAGCAATTTTCGCCCACAGCAGCGGCGAGAGCATGAAACCCACTACCCGATCGAGAAAGCGCCGGGCTTGCTGTGCTTCCACACGAGGAATATTCAGCGCCCCCGGCGCCTTAAACGCATCTTGAATGGCGTTTTGGGTAATCTCGTTAAATACCACGCGCTTGTAACGTTCGTTATCCCCACCAATGGTTTCGCGCAGGTGCCAGGCAATCGCCTCCCCTTCACGGTCCAAATCCGTCGCCAGATAGACAGCATCGGCCTTTTCCGCCAGTTTTTTTAGTTCCGCGACGACTTTCTCTTTACCGGGCAAAATCTCGTAGTGCGCTTCCCAGCCATTAGCAGGATCAATCCCCATGCGCCGAATCAACTGGTCGTGGGCTTTGTGTTTTTTATAGACGGCTTTCTCATCCGCTGACATTTTGCGCGTGAGTGCGGCTTGACGAGCGCGCTCTTTAGGGTCGGAGGCTGCCTTACCCGAGCCGCTGGTCGGAAGATCACGAATGTGACCCACGCTCGACTTCACGATGAAATCGTTGCCGAGATATTTATTGATCGTCTTCGCTTTGGCGGGCGACTCGACGATGACCAGTGACTTGCCCATAGTACTCCACTTAAATGATATGCCGGCTAAAACAGGCGGCGTTTTGAATAAAACGGTTCAACAATTAACACACAGGTAAGTCGCAATGGAACGTCGGTTAGCCTGTACGTGAAAAAATGCGCCTACCCTACCCCACGCCTCAGCGAAGCGCTAGCCCTAGTGATTTATGTGGTAAATCAGCGGCTGACGATAGAATCTATGCTAGACACTAGACTGCCCGACACGAAACGGCAACCTCTCTCCCCACGCAAAAACGCCCCGGCGATCAAGCCAGGGCGTTGTGAGACATCAGCATTTAACGCTTGCGCGTTGTGCGTTTTCGTGTCGACGCGTTAGGCGCTGACTTATTCGGCGCCGCTGATGACTGAGTCGTTGTCGCGTTACTTTCCGAGGACGTCGCTGCTGACGTTTTGTCCGCTGGTGCAGGTGAATCAGGTTGTGGTGCTTCCGGCTTTGGCGCTTCCTGCTTCGGCGCTTCCGGCTTTGGCGCTTCCGGCTTTGGCGCTTCCTGCTTCGGCGCTTCCGGCTTTGGCGCTTCCGGCTTTGGCGCTTCCGGCTTTGGCGCTTCCAGCTTTGGCTCAACCGGCTTTTCCGGGCGCGCCTGGTCAAACAGCGCTTTCACTTGATCAAAGCGTGCCGCGGCGTGCTCCGATAATTCCCCGCTAGCGGCAAACACATGCTCTAAGTGTGCAATATGCCCATCAATTTGCTCGTTAGTCTGACCTTTTAGCAACTGCGGTAAGGTCTCCAGCGCTTTCTCTCGATCGTGCTTAAGAGTAAAGAACTGATCACGCACCAGCTTTTTAAAGTCACACAGCGTTCTGCTTGGCTCTAGCTCGGCACGCGAGGCCCGCAAACGCTTAAAATTACGCTCATCGGTGGCGGGCGCACCACCCAACACATAGATCAAAGCACGCATTACGGCTTCGTGCTCACCGCCATCGGCCATACTCTTACGAATTTCTTCTTTGCGCTGCTCGATAAAGTGGCGATGCTCTAGTTCGGCGCCCGGACGACGGCGATGGATATTAGCATCACCAAACAGGCCCACCGCCGCTTGCAATAAGGGCTGGCCGTAAATATCCAAGAACATTCGCTCAATGCTGCTATCACGCCAATCGCGCACAGCGTTCAGGCTCGACACAATCTGATCAGAGACCATCCCTTCAAGCGTTTTAAAGAGGTTATCTTCCGCCACTGGGTGACGATTTTGGCGGACCATTTCCGCCATCACCGGCAGCGGCACGGTAAAGGGGTTACGGTCGGACATCAAACGGTAGCGCATACGAATGGGGTGCATGAGACGCCCCATGCGCGCGGTCTCAGGTGTAGTGATCGCTTGCAGCAAAGGTTGTACCGCCAGACGGTAAAAACCCAAATTGATCTCAGATAACCGTGCCACGGTAGCAAAACGGCGATCATCTTCTGGGCTGTGTTTAACGTCTTTGTCCAGCTCGTCGAAGTTACGCGTCTCGAATTCCAGCAAATAATCGCGCTCGATAAGCTCGGCGTCTGGACGCTCATCTGCTTGGGTAATCTTGGCTTCAAACAACCCTGGCGGCATCACGTCAATGTAGTCCATGTTAGCCGTGAATTCTGAGTGTTCTTTGCGCGAAACGCTGCCCGAAACAAAGATCCCCAGATGGCCGGTGGTATCGTGTTTACAGTAAACGATGGTTTGTTCGTTGGCGATGATATCGTCTGTACCTTCGTACAAATCACGAATCCAGCCTAGCGCCTGCGGAGGTGGCGTAATGTCATCCCCACGCGAGCAAAATACAACCACTGGTGAGCGCACGTTGCGTAGATCGATACGACGCCCATCACTCGTTAGCAACTGCGCGGTCGAAAGGCGATTGCCAATAAAAAGATTATTGACAATGTACTGAATTTCTTCACCGCCAAGCAGCACATGGCCGCCCCACCAGCGCTCAAATTCAAGATAACGCTGCGCTTCGGTATCGATGCTATCAAAAAGGTTGTACTGTTTTTTCCAATACGTGTTGGCAGGGTTTAAGCGCTCAAAATTCTGCACCAGCCAGGCACCGTCAAAAAGACCGTGACCCAGATCGTTGGTGAGCTCCGTGATCCAGCTGCCGCCTGTCATGCCGCCAGTGTAACGCATTGGCGCTTTACCGCGCTCGCCCGCCCAATAGGAAAGCGGCGCACCGGCAATCAGGATCGGGCCAAACAGATCCGGTTCTAACGCGGCTGCCATCATGACTTGCCAACCGGCTTGGCAGTTACCCACCACCATCGGCTTTTCTGTAATATCGGCGTGTAATTCGCCTATATAGCGCAAAAAGGCAATTTCTGACTCAACGACATCTTCTACCGTCTGCCCCGGCTCGGGGTACGGCAGAAATCCCACGAAATAGCAGGGATGTCCTGCACGCAGTGCTACGCCAAGTTCACTATCGGGCTTAAACCCCCCAATACCGGGACCATGGCCGGCACGTGGATCTACCACCACAAAGGGCCGTTTTTGCGCGTCAATCTCTACGCCTTCAGGGGGCAACACACGCAACAACTCGTAGTTGGTGGGGCGCGGCAATTGCCGTCCATCCATCAACACTTCGGTTTCAAACCCAAGCACACTAGGCTTTGTCTTTTGCATGTGCTCAAGATACTGATTGCCACGCTGACGCATGACATCCCAATAAAGCACGCTGCGCTCAAACCCATCGCGCCAGTAATCTACAGCAGCACGACCAAAGCCAAAGGGGTCAAATACCGTCGAAAGCAAAGATGCGCCAGGGTAGTTCTCAGCGATTTCGGTAGGATTGGCGAGAAAGTTCATAGATTCTCCCTTGGGTCATGAAAACAGTGGACCCGATAACTATTATGCTGCAACGCAATATAGTGTAAGCCACGCGACCCACAACGTCGATGAAGAATCGCAATTTATCGCGGGGTTTGTTTTTTCATCGTGACCTGCTTAAGCACGCTGTGTCTCGTTTTTACCCAACTATGTTACATTACCCATTATAGACCTCTGTCGTCACCGACTCGTATCCACAGTAGAGGCTCTCCTTTATGAGCGACAACACCTCTCAGCGCGTGTCCAGCGGTACAAAATTCCGCAATGAGCACGGCATGGCCGTTATTAAAGATGGCATCAAGCAGGGCAAAACCCAAGACGATGCACCATCACTTGAACGCAAACCTAAATGGCTGCGAGCCCAAATTCCCGGGGGCGAGCGTTTTGAAGCGGTGAAAAAAAACGTCGCGACCCATCGTTTAAGCACCGTCTGCGCCGAATCGCATTGCCCCAACATGGGCGAGTGTTGGAGTAATGGTACTGCCACGATTATGCTGATGGGTTCGGTTTGCACCCGCGCCTGCCGCTTCTGCGCTGTTGACACCGGCAACCCCAAAGGCTGGCTCGACGCTGAAGAGCCGGAGAACACGGCCAAATCGGTCAAGCTCATGGGGCTGCGCTATATTGTTCTGACCTCGGTGGACCGCGATGACTTGGATGACGGTGGCGCCTCCCACTACGCCGACTGCATTCGTGCCATTAAAACGCACACGCCCGAGGTCGTCGTTGAAGCATTGACGCCCGATTTCGACGCTGAACCCGCCGCCATAGAGCGCGTGGTAGATTCAGGGCTTGAGGTGTTTGCGCAAAACGTGGAAACCGTTGAGCGGTTAACCAGCCGCGTTCGCGACCCGCGTGCGGGTTACCGTAAAACCCTCGATGTACTCGCCCACGCGAAAAAGCACCGCCCGGACGTCCTCACCAAAACGAGCTTGATGCTGGGGCTTGGCGAGACCGAAAACGAAATTCTGCAAACTTTTGATGAATTACGTGAAATCGGCGTCGATATCGTTACCCTAGGCCAGTATTTACGCCCGACAAAAAACCACTTGCCCGTTGAGCGCTACGTAACGCCTGAAGAGTTCGAACGCTATCGCGTCTTAGGGTTAGAAAAGGGTTTTATGGAAGTTGCCTCTGGGCCACTGGTACGGTCTAGCTACCGCGCTGATCGCGTCTTTGAGAAGAACAACCTCGGTCTCGCGTCTCCGGCTGCGGTTCCCGGCCAGCAAAACAAAGACGAAAATCGCATTCCTGCTCAACAGATGGGCTAACTTTTAGCGTGTCAGTCGGCGCTCGATGCGCACCGCGAGCGCTTGTGCGAGTTGCTCTCCCACGGTTTCACAACTAACCGGCTGGTCAGTTAAGTCTGCCAGCCGCGTCATTTTCATACCGGCGTAACCACAGGGATTGATGCGCGCAAACGGCGACAAATCGCTATCCACATTGAGCGCCACACCGTGAAAACTGCCGCCTCGGCGTATGCGAAGTCCCAAAGACGCGACTTTTGCTTCGCCTGTCGCCGTCTCAACATAGACACCGGGTGCGTCAGACCGCGCGCGCGCCACAACGCTGTATCTTGCCAGCACATCAATCACAGCCCCTTCAAGTGCCGTGACCAAGTCGCGCACGCCCATCTTGGCGCGCCTAACGTCCAGTAACGGGTATAGCACCACCTGGCCTGGGCAGTGATAGGTAACCTGACCGCCACGGTCAGTCTGTACCACGGGAATATCGCCTGGCATCAACACGTGCTCAGGTTTTCCTGCTTGCCCCTGAGTAAATACCGGCTCGTGCTCCACCAGCCAAAATTGATCCGGCGTTTCGTCACCCCGTGTGTCGGTCAGCTCACGCATGGCCTCCCACACCGGCTGATAAGGGCGTCTTCCCAAGCAGTGCAGCTCAATGGGCGGCAAATCGATGCTCATTGCTTACACGACCATGTGAACACGGCCGGTCGCTTTTAAATCAAGGAACAGCTGATTAAGCTGCTTCTCGCCGGTGGCGCGAATCGTCACTCTCACCGATTGAAAGCGACCGTTGCGACTATCGATCACCTGCATTGAGGCTTCGTCGAAGTCTGGCGCATGGCGAACCAGTACTTGGCACACCGTCGCGGGAAAGTCATCCGCCGCGTCACCCACGACTTTAATCGGGTAGTCGCACGGAAAAGTGATTTTTGCCGATTTTTGCTGCGTCGCCGCCGAAGGGCGCATATCTCGAAAACCTTGTTTGCCATTCGGAGTCATTCTTTCACCTGCTAATCGATGGATGGGCGCTGAGTGATATATCATAAAGTTTCATCAGAACGCCGCTAACCAAAAGCGCGTTTAATCAAAAAAGTTGCTCAAAAGGCCGCTAAAAAAACGGCGCACTTGGTCGATCAGGCGCTTGAAAAGCCCTCCTTCCTCGACACTTTCCAGCGCGACGAGATCTCGCTCACCGACTACCTCGTCGCCCATCACCACTTCTAGCGTGCCGACGTTATCGCCCATGGATATGGGTGCATTGAGATCGTTATTCATATTCAGCCGAGCTCGTAGCTCTTCGTTACGGTTACGCGGCAGCGTCATATACACCTCTTTGTCGACGCCAATGCGAACTTCATTTCGCTCTCCGCCCCAAAGACGCGGCGTGGCCAACACAGCCCCACGTTCGTAAAGATTCATGGTTTCATAAAAGCGAAAACCATAACTCAAAAGCTTCTGTGTTTCTTGCGCACGACCCTCTTCTGAATTGGCCCCCATGACAACGGAAATCAGGCGCATACCATCACGTTCAGCAGAAGCGACGAGCCCATACCCGGCTTCAGAGGTCCAGCCTGTTTTCAGGCCATCAACACTCGGGTCGCGCCACAAAAGACGGTTACGATTCGGCTGATCAATACCGCCGAAGGAGAATGTCCGCTCGGCATAGGTCGCATAGTGTTCGGGGTAGTCATTAATAATATGCTGAGCGAGAAGCGCCATATCCCGTGCACTGGAGTAGTGATTTTCACCCGGCAGGCCAGTCGCATTTTCAAAATTGGTATTATTCATGCCCAGGCGTGCAGCATGTTGATTCATCAAATCCGCAAAAGGCCCTTCACCACCTGCTAGATGTTCCGCCATTGCCACACTGGCATCATTTCCTGAGACGATGATAATGCCGTGCAATAAGTCTTCAACAGAAACCTGCGTGCCGACTTCGATAAACATTTTTGAGCCGCCAGTGCGCCATGCTTTTTCACTGACGCTCACCATGTCATCAAAATCAATGGTGCCACGGTCAAGCTCTCGCTCGACCAAGAACGCCGTCATTAGTTTGGTTAGGCTCGCCGGCGGCAATCGCTGATCGGCGTTATGTTCTGCCAGTACATGCCCACTATTGGCATCCATCAATATCCACGATTTAGCTGCCAGCTGAGGCGAGGCGGGAATAATGGTTTGTGGCTGGGGAATTACCTGGGCGGAAACCGGTAATGCGGCCGTCATCACCACAACGGCCATCAACAGCGCGAGTAAGCCAAAGCCAAAACGACAACAAAAACGGCGCAAAATAAAATCGTTCATCACAGATATTTTCTCACTTGGGTAAAAAGTCATTATTTCACAATAAAGGCTTGAGGAAAGCCTGCCTGGCGAAGCGATTCGCGCAGTGACTGTTCATCTTGTTGACGCCTAATCGGCCCGACCTGTACGCGATACACATCGGCTTCGCTAGTAATGCGCACATTGTGATCTAATTCGCTTTGCAGCTGCTGTTTGAGCCGGTCGGCACTTTCTGCACTGCCCAAGGCAGCAATTTGCAGATACATAGGCATCGCTTCATTTGCCGGCTCAGACGTTGACTCAGCTGCCGTGGATGCTGGTGTTAGAGTGTCGCGCTGAGCAGGGCGCGAAATCTGCGTAGGTACTTCTATCTGCGCCGGCACTTCGACCTGCCTTGCCGTTTCGCGTTTCGTTTGAATTTCACGCTGAGACGTATCTGCTTGCCAACGCTTAGGATCGATGGCCTCGACGCTTACACGCCCCGTACCCTCATCGATAAATCCAAGGCGTGACGCTGCAGCGTAGGAGAGATCAATCTCTCGCTCGCTATGGAATGGGCCACGATCGTTAACACGCACAATGACCGAGTTACCGTTATCTAAACTCGTCACGCGTGCAAAGGTCGGTAACGGCAAAGAACGATGCGCTGCGGTCATTTTGTACATATCGTAAATTTCACCATTGGAGGTAGCATAACCGTGAAATTTCTCTCCATACCAAGAAGCAACTCCTTCACGCGAATACCCCGTCGAATCTGGCAATACGCGGTATGTTTTACCCCAAACCGTATAGCTTGAGCGATTACCGGCTCGCGAAAGCGGCTCGTCTTTAGGCTCGGCATTAGGGACACGAGAAACATCGGGCGGGTCAAGCGGGTAGGCATCTCCACTCATGGCATAACGCTCACCACTGCTGCTAGAGGCTGATTGCTGGGTTTGTTGCAGGCCCGCATCGCTTGAATTCTCAGTACGTTGGGTATCACGGCTTGCACAGCCGCTCAAAAATAAGGCTGCCATAAGCACCGTCAATAACACTGACGTAACCGCCCTGGATCTCGTAACACCGACATCAGGCTGCCTCTTCATCGTTCGCCCTCTTGCTGCGTTTTATGCGCTTGCGCAATAGCCTCAGCAAGTTCAGCAACCGCCATTGCATATAAATGACTGTGGTTATAGCGCGTTATTACGTAAAAGTTAAAGCCCCCAAGATAATAGGCTTGGCTACCATCCTCCAATGTCAATCGTAACGGCACAATAGGCATATCTTGGAGGGATGAAATGGCTTTTGCGTTCTCGCCCACGGGAATAAGCCCTGCGCGCTGAGCTTGCGCTAACGTGTATGAAGGGGCCGAGGTTTGATTGAACATGGTCGACATTTGGTCGTTATCCCCTTTGGGCGACATGTCAGCACGCTGATAAATCGGCGCCCCTGCCTGCCAGCCATGCTCGGCAAAGTAGTTAGCCACGCTGCCAATGGCATCCACAGGGTTGTTCCATAAGTCTCGTTGCCCATCCTCATCAAAATCGACCGCGTAAGCTTGGTAACTGGTCGGAATGAACTGCGGGAACCCCATCGCACCGGCGTAAGAGCCGGTTAACTCAGCCGGATCAACATCCTGTTCATGGGCAATGCGCAAAAAAGCCGCAAGCTCACCGCGAAAAAAGGCTCCCCGCTGCGGGTGATGAAACGCTAACGTCGCCAGCGAATCCAACACCCGATGGCGACCTTTGTAGCGGCCATAATACGTTTCCACTCCAATGATAGCGGTGATGACCTCAGGTGGCACGCCGTACTCAGCCTCTGCACGCGCTAGCGTTTTTTGATGCTGACGCATAAACGCAACCCCTTCCTCAATACGCTGCGCAGTGAGAAAGATGTCACGATACTCGTGCCATTCCAATCGCCGCTCGGCCGCACCGGCCATGGCGTCGAGCACTTCTTGGCGCAACGTTGCCCGCTCAAGTGTCTGAGTTAACCATTCGGCAGGCAACCCTTGCTCCACAAGCTCCTCGACTAACGCTTCGGTATCGGCATTCACACGGGGGTCAAAACCTTGTGCTACTGCCATATTAGTGGCTGCACTCACCCCTACCACCCATCCTGCTATCGTCATGCTTACCACAAAGCGCTTTGCTCGCTGCTTACTGGCCGTTTTCATTGTTGACTCCCAAAGCCTTACCGCTTGCCAAGCTGGACGCTTAGCGGGACAAAAGCCGACGGTGCGCATGTATCGACATCAAGACCCCAAACCCTGCCAACAGCGTCACGCTAGATGTGCCACCATAGCTAATCAATGGCAGCGGCACACCCACCACGGGCAAAATGCCGCTCACCATCCCAACGTTAACAAAAACATAGATAAAAAAGGTGAGAATAATACTGCCCGCTACCAAACGGCCAAAGGTATCTTGTGACGCCCCTGAAAGCCATAACCCACGACAGACAATCATAAAATAGAGCAAAAGCACCGACAGCATTCCGATTAGGCCAAACTCCTCGCCCAACACAGCAGAAATAAAATCGGTGTGACGCTCGGGCAAAAACTCTAGCTGTGATTGTGTGCCTTTAAGCCATCCCTTTCCCCAAAGACCGCCACTACCAATGGCTGTGGTCGATTGAATAATATTCCAGCCCGAACCAAGCGGGTCACTATCGGGATTCAAAAAGGTGAGCACACGCTGACGCTGATAGTTGTGTAGGTTCATCCACAGAAGTGGCAATGCAGAGGCCGCCAACACAGTCGCCAAGCCTATCAGCCGCCAGGATAACCCGGCCAAAAGCACTACAATAATGGCGGCACTGGCAACCAACAGGGAAGTCCCCAAATCTGGCTGAGAGGCAATCAATGCGACCGGCAGGCCGATTAATACAGCACATACGGCAATATCGCGCAGTTTTGGGGGTAATTCACAGCGGTTTAAGTAGGCAGCCACCATTAACGGAACCGCCAGCTTCATCATTTCCGACGGCTGAAAACGCACCACACCGGGAATCACCAACCAGCGTTTGGCACCCATTCCCATATCGCCGAAAAACTCGACCGCCAGTAGCATTAAAACCCCAACCCCATACGCTACGGGTGACCAACGCAAAAAGGTTCGCGGAGAAAACTGGGCAATAATGACCATCACAACCAACCCAACACCGAAGCGGATACTTTGCGCATACACGGCTTCAATACGCTGACCTGAGGCACTGTATAAAACAATGAGGCCTAATCCCATTAACACCAGCAGCAAGCCACTTAGCCACGGGTCAATGTGTATGCGCTCCCAAAGGCTTTTGCGCCGCGCCATGCCGCTATCAGGCGGACGTACCGGATAGCGACGTAACCCTCGTGTTAACGTCAACCACGCCATACGCTAATGCCCCTCACTATTGGCGGTGATGTTTTCCAATGTATCGCGAACATCCTCAACGGCGGGCGCCTCATCTTCTAAAAGCCAAGCATCCGTCATCGCGCGGGCTAAGTGAGCGGCGTGCGTACTTCCCCCTCCGGCATTCTCGACAATCACCGAGACAGCAATCTGGGGGTCTTCCAGCGGGGCAAACGCCATAAACAAGGCGTGATCTCGTAGACGCTCTTCCAACTCATCGGCGTTGTAACGCTGATCTTGCCCGAGCGAAAACACCTGTGCGGTGCCCGATTTCCCCCCCATCCGGTAATCTAAGCCCACGCCTGTACGACGTGCTGTGCCTTCATGCCCGGTCAACACTTTTTCCATACCGCTGAACACGCTGTCCCACCAACTGTCTTGCGTAAGTTCAATATTGTCTGGTGTATTGGGCAATGCTTTCGGAATGGGCTCAGCATCTAACTCACTGGCCAAGCGTGGTTTGACCCAATCACCACGGTTCGCAAGCGTCGCCGTGGCAGTTGCCAGTTGTAGCGGCGTCACCTGCCAGTAGCCTTGGCCGATACCGACTGATAGCGTCTCACCAGGGTACCAGGGCTGGTTATAGCGCTCGCGCTTCCACTCCCGAGAGGGCATCAAACCGTCACTCTCACCTTGTACGTCATGCGCTACGCGCTGACCAAACCCGAACGCTGTCATTTGTTTATGCAGCCTATCGATACCTAAATCATGGGCTAACGAATAGTAATACGTATTATTGGAAACGGCGATCGAGCGCTCAAGATCTACCCGACCATGCCCCCAGCGCAACCAGTTACGGTAGCGGCGTGTGTCATTGGGCAGTTGAAAATACCCTGGGTCATTGATGGTCGTGTCCGGTGTCAGCGTGCCTTCCCGCAGCGCCGCCAAAGCCAAAAATGGCTTAATCGTCGAGCCTGGGGGGTAATGCCCCCGTATCGCCCGATTAAACAGGGGTAAATCAAGGTTTTGTTGAAGCTCGCGATACGAGGCGACATCAATACCGGTGACGAACTGATTGCTATCAAAACCTGGCGCCGAGACCATCGCGAGAATATCGCCGCTTTGCGGCTCAATCGCAACAATCGAGCCCCTGCGGCCAGCGAGCAAGTCGTACGCCAGCATTTGCAGTTCTTTATCTAGGGTTAGTGTGAGGTTTTTGCCGGGCGTTGGGTCGGTTCTCCCAAGCTCGCTCAACACGCGGCCACGGGCATTGGTTTCCACTTTTCGCAGGCCCGCTTCACCATGAAGCTCGGATTCATAAAACTTTTCCACGCCGGTTTTGCCGATAAAGTGCGTGCCGGCGTAGCTTCCTGAATCCAGCGTTTTGAGTTCTTGTTCATTGATGCGGCCGACGTAGCCAAGCGCATGCGCCATCACCTCGGCATCAGGGTAATAACGCAACAGCTGTGCCTCCACTTCAACCCCCGGCAAACGATGGCGATTGACCGCCAGCCGGGCAATTTGCACCTCACTCAAATCGCTTATTAACAATGCAGGCTGGAAGGGACGCTGGCGCTGACGGGAGCGAAGATGAAACGCTTCTACGTCTTCTTCCGGTAAGTTGAGAAGTTCGATCAAAAGCGCGAGGGTTTTATCCAAATCCTCGACCCGCTCACGCACAATCGTCAAATTGTAGGTTGGGCGGTTCTCCGCTAACAACACACCATTACGATCGTAGATAAGCCCGCGCGTGGGGGGTAGCGGCTCAACCCGCACGCGATTGTTTTCCGAGCGTGTACTGTATAGGTCGTGTTGCACGACTTGTAGGTAAGCCAGCCGCCCCATCAGAAGTGCCATCAGCGCGGTTACAAACAGAAGCGCAAGCAAGGCGCGAACACGAAAAATACGCAGCTCATACTCACTGTTTTTTAATCTGTCAAAGCGCTGAGGCTTAGGGCGGCTAGGTCTCACAACACTCCTAAAGCGCCCGCCAGTGGGGCGCTGTCAACGGCTCTAGCGATGATAAGGATGACCGACTAACAGGGTCCAAGCACGATAGAGCTGCTCGGCCAGCATGATGCGCACCAGCGGGTGAGGTAGCGTTAATGGCGATAGCGACCAGGCTTTATCCGCTTTTGCGGAAAGCGAAGGATCTAACCCATCAGGGCCACCAACAAGCAGCACAATGTCTTTTCCTAGCATTCGCCACTGATCAGCTTCTTGAGCCAATGCCTGTGTTGACCAAGCTTTCCCCTTCACTTCTAGCGCCACTAGGTATTCATCGCCTTTCAGTTTTTGACGAATACGTTCAGCTTCTTGCGCGCGCGCCTTGGCGACATCGGCGTTTTTACCGCGCTGCCCCAAGGGGATTTCTTCTATCTCAAAACTGAAATCGCGCGGCAACCGCTTACGATAGGTATCAACACCCTCTTCTACCCACGCAGGCATTTTGGTGCCCACCGCGAGTAAGCGGATTTTCATGAGGTTGAGACCTGATCTTCCATCCGTTCGCGCACAATCTCGTGCGCTGTCGCGCTATCGGCAGGCAAATCTGCCCATAAACGCTCAAGATCGTAGAGTGCACGTGCTTCCGGGAGCATGATGTGTACGATGATGTCGCCGAGATCGACAAGCACCCAATCAGCATTGTTCCCGCCTTCAACGCCGCGAGGCTGCATCCCTTCGGCTTTTGCCTTTTCCACAAGATTTTGTGCCAACGCCGAGACATGGCGTGTCGAGGTGCCGCTGGCAATGATCATAAGATCCGTGACATCCGTGAGCTTTGCCACGTCAAGTTGGGTGATGTCGCGGGCTTTAAGTTCTTCTAGCGCGTCAATCGCTAGCTTTTTCAGTGTATCGATGTGCATGACTCCTAAGTGCCAACCTCTTGGGGTGGATATAAAGCCGGCCATTGTAACCGCTTATGTTGTGACTGCCAGTGCTTATTAAAGCGCACGTATTTACGCTTATTTGCCGCGTTACGACAATCGATAAAGACATTGATGTTCAATTTCGCGTTCTACCGCCTCAGGTAGCAAATAGCGCACGCTATCTCTGTTAGCTAAACGGCGCCGAATTTCAGTCGCCGAGATTCCCATTGGCGATGGCAGCGTCACCGACAACACGCGCCCATGCGGCAATGCCATTAACGCTGGCACAGTATTGACTTCACGCCCGGCAAGCAGTTCCAACAGCGCCGACGAACGCTCTGGCGAATAGCCCGGACGCGCCATGACCACGATATGCGCTAATTCAAACAAATGTTCAGGCTGATGCCAGTCAGCCAGCTTTAAAAAGGCATCCTGCCCTAGGGCCATGATTAAGCGCGCCTTATTGCCGTAGTCACCGCGTAACGCCTCAAGCGTAAGCAGGCTGTAAGACGGGCCATCGCGGCGAAGTTCGCGATCATCCGCTATCAAACCTGGTGTATCGCCAATTCCCGCTTTTAGGAGCGCTAGACGCTGCTCGGGAGAAACCTGAGGACGATCACGCAGTGGTGGTTGGGGCGCCGGTATCATGTGCAATCGATCAAGCCCGAGCGCTTCACATAACTCTACGCCGCTACGCAAGTGACCGAGGTGCACCGGGTCGAATGTGCCGCCAAACATCCCTATGCGTGGAGGGCGAGCAAGTGCTGTCATTGACGCACCTGACCGTCACCCAGCACCACGTATTTCTGCGTTGTTAGCCCTTCTAGACCCACAGGGCCGCGCGCGTGCAACTTGTCGGTGGAAATACCGATCTCGGCACCCAAGCCATACTCAAAGCCGTCGGCAAACCGCGTAGAGGCATTCACCACCACTGAGCTTGAGTCGACCTCGGCCATAAACTGACGCGCCAAGGTGTAGCTTTCTGTCACGATGGCATCGGTGTGGTGCGAACCGTAGCGTTCAATATGGGCGATAGCGTCTTCAATGCCATCGACGATTTTAATCGCCAGCACAGGGGCTAAGTACTCTTCACCCCAATCCTCCTCACTGGCAGGCACTGCCTCTGGCACAAGCGCTTGCGTGCGCTCACAGCCGCGCAGTTCAACGCTATGCTCGGCAAAGGCACGCGCTAATTCAGGGAGCCACGTTTCAGCCACCTTTGCATCCACCAGTAAGGTTTCCATGGTATTGCAGGTACCATAGCGGTGCGTTTTGGCGTTAAGGGCAATCGCGCGCGCCTTATCCAGATCCGCCGTGGCATCAACATAAACATGGCACACGCCATCCAAGTGCTTAATAACCGGCACCCGCGCCTCGCGGGAGATACGTGCGATCAGCGACTTTCCCCCGCGCGGAATAATCACATCGACGAACTCAGGCATGCTGATGAGCTCGCCCACCGCGGCGCGGTCGGTCGTGGCGATTACCTGAACGCTACCTGCCGGCAAGCCCGCCTCGGCAAGCCCCGCTTGGATGCATGTGCTCAGCGCCGCATTCGATGATGCCGCTTCTGAGCCGCCGCGCAGAATACAAGCATTACCTGATTTTAAGCACAAACTTGCCGCCTCCATCGTGACGTTGGGGCGTGATTCGTAAATAATGCCAATGACGCCGAGCGGTACGCGCATTTTTCCCACTTGAATGCCGCTTGGGCGTGCACGCAGGCCATCAATTTCACCCACCGGGTCGGGCAACGCAGCCACCTGGTTAAGCCCTTCGATCATTGCATCGATACGTGCATCGTCAAGCGCTAGGCGATCAAGCAGGGCCGGGTCTAAGCCATTATCACGGCCGCGCTGCATATCGCATGCGTTGGCTTTGAGCACGTCTTCACGGGCGGCATTAAGATGCTCAGCCATCGCGGCTAAAGCGCGGTTTTTGCACCCGGTGTCAGCGCGGCGCAGTTGATGCGCGGCATCGCGGGAAGCACTCCCAACGGCACGCATATACGCCGGAATATCGGCGGTTAACTCAACTGCTGGATTAGATAATGGGGTAGAAACGCTCATGCCCTCTCCGTGTATTATGATGATGAAGCTAAAGTTAGTTTAGGCAGCGTGCTTTGAAGTGAGTATGATGCGGGTAAACATGGCATCGCGCTCCATACAACGCGGAAATCAATCATAAGGCACCATGCAAAGTAAATACAAAATTCGACTTCTGCGCGGCAACCTGCTTGCGGTGGCAATCGTATTAGCCCTATGGACACCGGCAGCCCCGCCGAAAGCGGCACTACTCCTTTGGCTTTCCGTCGGCTGGCTGGTGATGACCGCTATACTGCTGGATTTCAGCCATCGTCGCCCGCGGGGGGTGCCTTGGCAACTGCTCCCGGGCGCACTGTTAGTCGGACTGATTGCCGTCGCACCGGAACGCCACAGCCTATTAATTTGGGCATGGGCGGCGTTATTTATGCTGCCGCAAATGCGCTGGGTCGCGGCCTTTAACGTGAGCGGCATGGCGTTAAGTTTGGTATTAATAGCGCCACAGCTATCGCCTCCCAGCTGGTGGCTAATGGCGCTCTCGCTCGGCGTGTTAAGCCTTTTAGCGCTTTCCCGCGCGCGGCAATTGACCAACATGAACGGCACTATCCGTCAGCGCTTGCGGCTCATCCCGGGGTTTAACCTATGGGCGCGCGAGCAGTTGCTACGTGATCTTCCCACAGAACAGACACGTTGCGAGCGCGAGGGCATTCATGGTGAGCTGTTAATCCTACAAGTAAAGCGGCAAAAACTCTGGCACGTAGCCCGCCAGCTGTGTGAGCAAACGTACTACTTCGAGAACGTCTACCGCCTTAACGGCACGACACTGGCGACGGTACTGCTGTCCCGTTCACCTAAAGAAGCAAAAGGACGTCGCGAACGCTTACTCGCTGAACTCCCCGACATCTTGGGCCACCGGTCGGTTGAGCTGATTGAGATCGAAACTGACCCGTTCGACTTAAGCAACCTTACCCGTTCTGAGCCCGCCACCAGCGTTCACGAGGCGATATGATTGAGCGCATTCCAAGGCACCTGATGACGCTCGCTTACAGCGCCAGTTTAGTGCTCATGGCAAGCTACACCACGTGGCTATATGCCATAGGTGCTTATCATAATTTGGTCATCCCAAGCTTCACCGTGATGTTGCTCTCAACGGCCCTTTTGATGCATATCAGCAATGGCATCAGACCTTGGGTTCCTCGCCTGATCTTGCTCATCAGCACATATATTGTGGTCGCTGCAGCCCTTTCCCAGCATCCCGGAACATCATTATTATGGCTTGGGCTACCCCTCACCGCCGCGTTCATTCTTTTGCCCTTGTGGGCAGCGCTGAGCCTCAACGCGGCGCTGATCCTTACGGCGTGGTGGCTAACCCCGTTATATTACACTGCCTCAAATGAATTATTGGTCGGGCTTTTCGTTGTCATGCTTTTGCTCGCCTTACCGCGCTGGGAACATGGTCGGCGTCAAGCGCTGTTACGCGCCACCGATCCAAATGATGATGAGTGTAACGCTTTCCATCGAGATACTTTACATACGCGTTTGTACAGCGAGTATCAGCGCGCTGGCGTACTTAATCGGCGTTTAGCGGTGTTGGTGGTCCATTTGCCGCAGTTTGATATGGCGGGCGAGCAATTTGGCCATCGCGCGCAGCTAGCGTTATTGGACGCACTATGCCACGAAGTCAATATCCACTGCCGCGACCACGATATTCTAGGCCGCGCTGACAGCGCTTCCTTTTGGATCGTCCTGCCCGATACCAGCGAAAGCGGCGCACTCCTTGTGCGTGAGCGGATTCAACGTGCCATTTCACGCTGTGTACTGGTCGAAACGGGCCAAGTCGAAATCAATATTGCCGCCTGTTTGCCTCGCGCTCAGGAATCGTTTGAGCACTTTACCCAACGCCTTGAAGCCCGTGGCGCTTCTCTCTCCAACGCTTAGCCTACCTTTTCTGGATCTACTGACTCTCCGCAGGAGGCGTCTGTGACGCTTGTCGATACACTCTACACATTAACGCTTAACCCCCCCTTGTTGCTTTGCCTAGTGCTGGCGATTTCATTAGTAGAATCGCTTGCCTTGGTGGGCTTGCTGGTACCGGGAGTCGTGTTAATCACTGCCGCTGCTTCCCTGGCAGGACACCAGGATATCGCCTTGGCGTGGTTAATTGGCGCTGCCTTTATCGGCGCTATTTTAGGTGACGGCATCAGCTTTGCACTGGGTTTCAAACATCGTGAGCAAGTCACGCAGCGCTGGCCACTGTCGCAGCATCCGGAATGGTTAGCTCATGGAACGCGCTTTTTTAAGCGCTATGGTGTGTGGTCGGTTTTTATTGGCCGCTTTGTGGGACCGGTGCGACCAATTATTCCGTTGGTCGCCGGCATGATGCTGATGCCGACGCGCACTTTTCTCTGGGCCAATCTCTCTTCTGCGGCACTATGGGCGCCCGCTTATGTGCTACCCGGCTATTTACTGGGCCGAGCCTGGCAGCAGCACTTAAACCTTCCGCCCGGCCTAGAAACGGCTTTACTCATCCTTGGCGCTATTACCATCGTTCTCGCGGTGATTTTTTCCTGGGGTCGACATCAAGCCTCACGACACGGCAAGCTTTATCAGGCGATTGTCGTTAGCGTTCGTCGCTTGCCACCGTTACGCCGACCTTGGCTCGCCATGAGCCAATCCGGCGACGTTCCGCTGGCGTCACTGCTACTGCTGGTAATCGCAGTGGGTAGCCTCTCCGGCTGGACTTTGCTGGTGATTGGCCATGATACCCCTCTGGAAATGGATCTATTTGTTCAACACCTAGCAACCCAGTTGCAGAGCGATATTTCTGACACCGTCGGTAATCTTTTGGCGCGTATCGGCGATACGTTGGGCATCATTGTCTTAATGCTGCCGTGGGCTTTATGGATGCTGATAAGCCAAAGATGGGATGCGCTATTACACTGGTGTGGCGCACTGGGTGGCGTGGCCCTGCTTAATACCTTGGGCAAAGCATTGTTTGAGCGCGCCCGTCCAGACACCCCGGATTACTTGATGAGTTCATACTCGTATCCTAGCGCCCACACATCGACAGCCGTGGTACTGTTTGGCCTGACGGCGGCTTTCGTTGCGGCCGAAATGCCTCGCCAGAAGCGTTTTTGGGCTTACTGGGTAGCCCTCGCGCTTGCGTTACCCATGGCATTATCGCGGCTGGTGATTGGCGTACACTGGTTTAGTGATTTGGTGGGAGGTGCGCTACTGGGGTTAGTCGTCTGTGCGCTCACGCGGCTTTATTGGCAGCAGCATCCCCGTCGCTCTCTATGCCCCTGCCCGTGGCGGTTGCTCAGCATGGCATCGCTGATACTCATTAGCGCCCGCGTCGGCCTGCTGCCGCCAGTTTAGGCGTCAATAGGGGCCTTTCCACTAGCCTAGTGCCAGCCATATGCCCACGCCGATCATCAACGTCCCGGCAATGCGGTTGAGCAGGCGCACATTGCCGCTTTTCCCCAGCAGGCGCCGTAGCGTTTTGCCTCCTGTCGCGTAAGTCAGCATGCTCGCCAGCTCAATGGTTAAAATCACCGCGATTAGCGCGCTAAGCTGCAGCGCCAACGGTTTTGAGCCATCCAGAAACGGCGGCAATAACACCATAAAAAATGCCCAGCCTTTAGGGTTCGCCACCGCCGTAACGAAGCCCTGCATCGCCAGTTGCCAGCGCCCTGCCGGCGGACCGGCTTGCATGTCGGTGGGTATGGCCATGCGCCCGCGAGAGCGCCACATCATCACACCCAAGTAGGCGAGATACGCCCCACCCACCCATTTGAAAATCGCAAAAACCTCAGGGTGTTTGAGCATTAGCGCGGCGACACCCGCGCCGGCGGCGGCGGCCACCAACCCCACGCCTATTAGCTCGCCAATCATCATCCACAGGGTGCGTTTAACGCCTTGGGTCATCCCCAGCACCATCGCCAACGTCATGCACATCCCCGGCGTTAACGACACCAGTAAAAAAGTCGGCACAAAAACCGACAGCATGGTCCATGACAACATGATCAAGTTCCCTCTATGGTTTTTCCTCACCCCAGCGCGGTACCAAGGCGTGTGCAATACCCAGCTGGTTGAGAATTCGCGCCACGATGAAATCAATCAAATCATCAATACAGGTGGGCTGGTGGTAAAACCCTGGTGCCGCGGGCAGCACCACAACACCCAAGCGGCTAAGTGTCAGCATGTGTTCTAGATGAATCGGCGAAAACGGCGTTTCGCGTGGCACCATGACCAAGGTGCGGCGCTCTTTTATGGCGACATCTGCTGCGCGCTCGATCAAGTTGTTGCTCGCCCCGGTCGCCACGGCAGAAAGCGTACCGGTCGAGCATGGGCAGATCACCATGGCAGACGGCGCCCCCGAACCCGAGGCGACGGGTGCCATCCAATCTTCGCGGCCAAAACAGCGGATTTGCCCGTCAGCACCGCCGCTTCGCTCAAGTAGCGCTTTAGTCAGGCGCTGCGGCTGGGCAGGCAGGGAAATGTCCATCTCGGTCGCAATCACCATATGCGCGGCTTTTGAGATCATCACCCACACCTCGTGCTGCGCCTTAACGAGCACATCGATCAATCGCAACCCGTACTGCGCGCCAGAAGCACCGGTTAACGCCACCGTCACCGGCGGTTTGAAGGCTGCCATTTGTTACTCCTTATCCTGCTTTTCTCGCGCGGCAAGCGCCGTTAATAGACGCTCGTGAACGCCGCCGAAACTGCCGTTGGACATCACCACGATACGATCCAAGGGTGACGCCTGCGTGACCACTGCCTGTACAAGCGAATCGATGTCACCGTATCCGCTTGCTTTATCCCCCTGCGGCGCGATTAGCGCAGCGATAGACCAATCAAGCTCCGCGGGTTGATACCAGAACGCATGATCCGCCGCCGCCACGCTGTCATTCAGCTGGGTTTTCATCGCCCCTAAGCGCATGGTGTTAGAGCGCGGCTCGATTACCGCCAACAGTCGCCCTTTCGGGGTCGCGGCACGCAAGCCGTTTAGGGTTGCGGCAATCGCCGTCGGGTGATGGGCAAAGTCATCGATCACCTGAATGCCGTTAATTTCCCCGCGTACCTCTTGACGCCGCTTGGGGTTTTCAAACCGCGAGAGCGCCGCACAGCTGCGGGCAAGATCAGCCCCGCAGGCAGAAGCAGCGGCTAGCGCTCCCAACGCGTTTCGGGCGTTATACTCACCGGTGAGCGCCCAATCCACCACGGCATCTTCTTCGCCGTAGTCGTGGCGCCGGATTACCTGAAAGCGGCTTGCGTCCTCACGCTCTAACACCAGCTGCCACGCACTATCGGGCGCGCTGCCAAAATGCGCAACTGGCGTCCACACCCCTTGTGTCAGCACCCGCTCAAGCGCGGGTTGATTGTCTGCCACTAATATCTGACCTTGGCTTGGCACGGTGCGCACAAGGTGGTGAAACTGACGTTCAATCGCGGTTAAATCGGGAAAAATATCGGCGTGATCAAACTCCAAGTTATTTAACACCGCGATCTGCGGGCGGTAATGCACGAACTTGGAGCGCTTATCGAAAAACGCCGTGTCATATTCATCCGCTTCCACCACAAAGGGCGAATGGCTGTCGCCAAGGCGGGCAGAAACACCAAAATTGCGCGGCACGCCGCCGATCAAAAACCCGGGGTTTAATCCTGCGCTTTCCAAAAGCCACGCTAACAGGCTCGCCGTGGTGGTTTTGCCATGCGTACCCGCCACCGCGATAACCTTGCGTCCCGGCAGCACGTGCTCGGCGAGCCACTGCGCGCCGGAGGTATAAGGCAAGCCGCTGTTTAAAAGCGCTTCGACCTCCGCATTGCCACGCGACAGCGCATTGCCTACCACGACCGCATCCGGCGCTGGCGTTAAGTTCTCGGCACGGTAGCCTTCTTGCAGGGTGATGCCGGCCTCTTCTAGCTGCGTGCTCATTGGTGGGTAAACATTCGCGTCCGAGCCACTGACGTGATAGCCAAGCTCGCGGGCAAGAAGTGCCAGGCTACCCATAAAAGTGCCGCAAACCCCGATAATATGCAGATGCATGGCCGTCCCGCCTTTTTAAGTCTCTCATTACGCACGCTAAAACCCGCCCGTGCTCTTTGATTCCAACAGCGCCAAAGCCTAGCACGGAGGCCGCAGTGACTCACCTAACACGTTACCGATGTGACAAAATCGGCCAGTTAATGCAGGATGCTCACACCGTTTTCACTATCTCCGCCTCTATCTCAATAATCCGCCCCCGTTTTTTCTCGTTAGGAGCTCACAATGCGTATTTTGATTCGCTACTTTTTCCGCGGTGTTCGACTGATTCTCGCGCCGGTAATGTTAATTAGCGAAAAGCTGTCCACCCCCAAATCCGTTGAGCGCACCCCCG
Organism: Vreelandella vilamensis; assembly: GCF_031451755.1. NCBI lineage: Bacteria > Pseudomonadati > Pseudomonadota > Gammaproteobacteria > Oceanospirillales > Halomonadaceae > Vreelandella > Vreelandella vilamensis. Next base: position 54,866 of record NZ_JARWAN010000019.1, read on the forward strand.
AAGAACAGGCCGACGTGGATAAAGCATGCGAAAATTTAGCGCTTTATCAATTTCGCACCTGCCCGTTTTGCATCAAAGTGCGCAAAGAAATGGCGCGCCTAGGGCTTAATATTGAACTTCGCGATGCTCAGCTCGACCCAGCGCATAAAAAAGCGCTGCAAGAAGGCGGCGGCCGCGTCAAAGTGCCGTGCCTGAAAATTACCCACGACGATGGGCATGACGAGTGGCTGTATGAGTCCGATGAGATCAATGCCTATTTGCATCGTCAGTTTGGGAAGTCCTGAACTAAAGCGGCAAACATAAAGGAGTCGCCCGCAAAACCTAACCTTTAGTCTAACCCGCGCCAATTAAAAGCCCCCGTTGCCGCGGGTCATAGAGCAGATGGATAGAGCCTGTCATTATTTCGATTGTGGCCTTTAAGCAGTGGTATTTATGTTGTTGATGACAAATTTAAGAAAGTCACTGCATCAAAACCACAACAGGAAAGACTATGGCTCAGCATACTTCGCGTACTTCCACGCTTAAAAAAACGCTCATTGCTTCTGCAGTAGCGGCAACATTCGTCAGCACAGCACTCGTGTCGACTGCGGCACAGGCTGAAAACACGCTGCGTATGGCGTATGACGCCGACCCGGTATCGTTGGATATTCACGAGCAGCTCTCTGGCGGCATCCTGCAGCTTTCGCACATGACCCACGACCCGCTAGTGCGCTGGAATGATTCGCTTGAGTTTGAACCGCGCTTAGCCACCGGCTGGGAGCAAGTCGACGACACCACCATGCGTATGTCGCTGCGCGAAGGGGTTGAGTTTCACAGCGGCAACGCATTCTCTGCCGACGATGTCGTTTGGACCATCGAACGCCTCAAGCGCAGCCCAGACTTCAAGGCCATTTTTGATCCCATTGAAAGCGTCACCGCCGTTGACGATTACACGGTAGAGATTACGACCAAAAAGCCCTACCCCTTGCTGCTGAATTTGGCCACCTACGTCTTCCCGATGGATAGCGCTTTCTATTCAGGGGACGCCGAAGACGGCGACCCGAAAGACGAAATCGTCAAAAACGGCAACTCCTTCGCCTCGCGCAACGTGTCGGGTACGGGCCCTTATACCGTCGCTAATCGCCAGCAGGGCGTGCGTACTGAGTTCGAGCGCAACCCTAACTATTGGGACACTGAATCGCCGGGTAACGTCGACAACATTATCCTCACGCCCATCAGCGAGAATGCTACCCGCGTTGCGGCGCTGCTTTCCGGCGACGTTGATTTTATCGCCCCGGTACCGCCCAATGATTTGGAACGCGTGCGCGAAAGTGAGGACGCTAAGCTCGTTACGATGTCGGGCACACGTATCATCTTCTTCCACATGAACCAAAATCGCGTCGAAGCCTTCCAAGACCCGCGTGTGCGTCAAGCGTTTGCCTATGCTGTTAATCAGGAAGGCATTGCCGACCGGTTGATGAAAGGCTTTGCCACACCGGCAGCGCAGTTTTCACCGGAAGGCTACGCTGGCCATGTCGAAGATCTTGAGCCGCGCTACGACCTAGAACGTGCTCAGACTCTAATGGCAGAAGCAGGTTACGCCGATGGTTTTGACATCACCATGATGGCGCCCAACAACCGCTACGTGAACGATGCCCAAATTGCCCAGGCCGTTGCCGCGATGCTGGCCCGTATCAACGTTAATGTCGATCTAAGCACCCTGCCGAAAGCGCAGTATTGGGGTGAGTACGATAATCGTGCCGCGGACATGATGTTGATTGGCTGGCACGCCGACACCGAAGACAGCGCCAACTTCCACGAGTACCTGACCGCCTGCGTTGATCTGGATACCGGTGCCGGCCAGTACAACGCGGGTAACTACTGCAACCCGGAGCTTGATGCGCTGGTGGCCGAGGCCAATGTGGAAGTGGATCTCGCCAAACGTGCCGCTATGCTACAGGAAGTTGAGCAAACGCTTTATGACGAAGCCGCGATCCTGCCGCTGCACTGGCAAGACCTGGCTTGGGCGTCTGCCAATCACGTCAACATCAAGCCGGTGCTCAACGTGATGAACTTCCCCTACCTGGGTGACTTGGTCATGGACGCCGAATAACGCCTCCAGTTCATTAACCCAGTATCATCCGACTGGCTCGCCCCGAGGCTATACGCCTTGGGGCGAGTCCTCCCTGTTTTATTAACGGAACCGTTCTAATGATCGCCTTTTTGGTTAAGCGCCTCTTTCATGCGCTGCTGGTGATGTTTGTCATCAGCATCATTGCTTTTGCTATACAAGATAACCTGGGCGACCCGATTCAGCAGATGGTCGGCCAGTCGGTGCCGGAGAGCGAACGCGCTGAACTGCGTGAGGAGCTTGGGCTCAACGACCCATTCCTGGTGCAGTACGCGCGCTTTGCGATCAATGCGGCACAGTTTGATTTCGGCTATTCGTACGTTTTCAATGAACCGACCACCAAGGTTGTCGCGCGCCACCTGCCGGCAACGCTAGAACTGGTGGCCGCCGCCACTTTTTTGATTATAGTGCTCTCGGTGCCGATTGGTGTTTATAGCGCCATCAAGCCCCGCGCGTGGATTTCCCGCTTTTTTATGGGCATATCGATTGTCGGCATCTCAATCCCAGTGTTTCTCACCGCGATCATGTTGATTCAGCTATTTGCTATCGGCGTTAGCTGGACGCCTTTTCCCGTCGATACCGGCTGGGGCAATTGGCTCAACGACGTAATCTCCACCGAGGGGGGGATGCCCGCCTACGGCCGCGGCGACCCAGTGGCGGTGTTTGGCACCTGGGAGACCAACTTTGCCAGCCTTGAGGGGTTGACTTACCTAGTACTCCCCGCCGTTTCGCTGGCCTCGATCATGCTGCCACTGTTTATCCGCTTGATCCGCGCCGAAATGCTGGAAGTGATGCAATCTGATTACGTTAAGTTTGCCCGTGCTAAAGGCATCTCCATGCGCCGCATCTATTTTCTGCACGCCTTGAAAAACACCATGCTGCCGGTTATTACCGTCGGCGGGGTGCAGATTGGTACGCTCGTGGCTTACACCATTTTAACCGAAACGGTTTTCCAATGGCCCGGCATGGGGCTTATGTTCCTGGATGCCATCGAGCGTTCTGATATTCCGCTCATCGTGACCTATCTCATGATCGTGGGCCTGATCTTTGTGATCACCAACACGATTGTCGACCTCATCTACGGCCTGGTTAATCCCACCGTCAAACTAGCCGGGAAGTCCGCATGAACGCACCTTCTTCCGCGCTTCCCAACCGCTGGGAACGCTTTCGTGACTCGTATCTGCTTTACAGTTTCAAACGCGACATCGTCGCTCAGATCAGCCTGGTGGTATTCATTGCGCTGGTAGCCGTCGCGGTGTTCGCGCCGTTGCTTTCACCAATGAATCCGTATGACCTGGCACAGATCGATATCTTGTCCTCGGAGTTGCCCCCATTTTGGATCGAAGGTAGCGATTCGCAGTACGTGCTAGGCACTGACGCGCAGGGCCGCGATATGCTCTCGACCATTTTGTACGGCGCACGCGTATCGCTCATGATCGGCTTTGGCGCCGTGGCGCTTCAAGCGCTAATCGGCGTTTGTTTTGGCCTGCTTTCCGGCTATTTGGGCGGGCGGATTGACGCTTTTCTCATGCGTCTCGCGGATATTCAGCTGTCGTTCTCTACGCTGATGGTCGCGATCATCGTTGGTGCACTAGTCAAGGCCATTTTTGGTGGTGCCACGTTTAGTGCCTATGCTGTTCCACTGTTGATACTGATCATTGGCCTGGCCGAATGGCCGCAGTACGCCCGCACCGTGCGCGCCTCGGTACTCGCTGAGAAAAACAAAGAGTACGTCGATGCCGCTCGCGTCATGGGGCTTCGCAGCAAGCGGATTATGTTCCGCCACGTATTGCCCAATACGCTCTCGCCGATTTTCGTGATTTCCACAGTACAGATCGCCAACGCGATTATTTCCGAGGCGGCGTTATCCTTTCTGGGTCTTGGTATGCCGGAAACTCACCCTTCGTTGGGGTCGCTAATTAAAGCCGGGTTCGACTACATCCAATCCGGATCATGGTGGATCACCCTGATTCCTGGCGCAGTGTTGGTAGTGCTAGTGCTGTCGATTAATCTACTCGGCGATTGGCTACGCGATGTCATGAACCCACGACTCTACAAAGGCTGAAAATTCCATGGCACTGCTAGAAGTCAACCATCTCGATGTCCGCTTTGCCTTGCGCCTGGGCGATGTCCACGCTCTGCGCGACGTGAACTTTACCCTTGAGCGCGGCGAGCGCTTAGGCATCGTGGGCGAATCCGGCGCGGGCAAGTCCGTTGCCGCCTTTTCGCTACTGAACCTGATTGCTAAGCCTGGTTATATTGCCGGGGGGGAAGTCCTTTTTGACGGCAAACAACTCAATGGCATGTCGGAACGGGCCTTGCGTAAAGTACGCGGCAACCGCATTTCGATGATTTTCCAAGACCCAATGATGACGCTCAACCCGGTGCTTTCCATCGGCGAGCAAATGCTCGAATGTTTAAAAGCTCATCGGCGCATCTCCACCAAGGAGGCCCGCGCCATCGCGCTGGATAAACTGCGCCAGGTGCAGATCCCGTCGCCGGAAACACGTTTGGATCAATATCCACACGAACTCTCTGGCGGCATGCGCCAACGTATCATTATCGCCATCGCTTTGCTGCTCGACCCGGATATCATCGTTGCCGACGAGCCCACCACGGCACTGGACGTGACCATCCAGGCCGAGATCATGGCGCTACTACTGGAGCTGTGTGAGACGAACAACGTCGGGCTGATTTTGATTACCCACGATTTAGGCGTGGTGAGCCAGGTCACCCAGCGCATGTTGGTGATGTACGCCGGGCGCGTGATCGAGCAAGGGCCGACGCGTGAAATCATCAACGACCCACAGCATCCCTACACCCAGGGGTTGATCAACGCACTACCGCAAATGGCCACGCCGGGTGAGAAACTCAACCAGATTCGTGGCAGCATGCCGTCGCTATCTAACCTGCCCAGCGGCTGCGCCTTTCATCCGCGCTGCGACTTTATCAAACGCGCCGATGGCACCCAGCGCCCAGCCTGCACTCAGCAAGTGCCGGAGTTTGTCACGTCGGGCAACTGCAAAGTTGCCTGCCACATGGTGGCTGAACTGTTAGACAAAGAGGCCAATGATGAGAGCCGCCTGAAGGAGACGAATCCATGAACGCGCAGGCAGAGGCCATGACGGATCACCGCATTCCGACGCAAAACGAAGAGAGCGCCGAGTCACTCTTGCAAATCCGCGGTTTGAAAAAACGCTTTTCGCTGTCAGGGGATTTTCTCGACCAGCTCCGTTTCAAAGGCGGTAAATTGGTGCGCCACCAGGAGTATGTCCACGCCATCAATGGAGTGAACCTGGACATCCACCGTGGTGAGGCACTTTGCGTGGTAGGCGAATCTGGCTGCGGCAAATCCACCGTCGCCCGGATTGTCATGGGGCTTATTAGCCCCACCGAAGGGGAAATCCGCTACAACGGCGAGCGTATCGATAATCTTAGCTCACGTGCGCTTTTGCCCTACCGCAAGCGCATGCAGATGATCTTTCAAAATCCGTATGCGTCGCTAAACCCACGCATGACGATTCAGCAAACGCTTGAAGAGCCACTACGCCTGCATCATCCCGATTGGAACCGTCAGAAAGTCGTCACTAAGGTAGAAGAAGTGATGCACTCGGTAGGCATCGACCCGGACTGGGGCAAGCGCTTCGGCCACGAATTCTCCGGTGGTCAACGCCAGCGCATCGCCATTGCTCGCGCGCTGGCGGTGGACCCTGAGTTTATCGTTGCCGACGAACCCATTTCGGCGCTGGATGTGTCGATTCAGGCGCAGGTGTTGAACCTCTTGATGGAAGCGCAGCACGAGCGCAATCTCACTTACCTATTCATTACCCACGACCTGGCCGTAGTAGAGCACTTTGGCACTCGGGTCGCGGTCATGTATCTAGGCACCGTGTGTGAGATCGCCAACACCGCAACGCTGTTTGCCAAGCCGCGCCATCCTTATACGCAGGCGCTAATGTCAGCCATCCCGCGCTTGGAAGATGATCGCCCACAGCATATCCGTTTAGAAGGCGAAGTTCCGACACCGGTGAACCTGCCCAGCGGTTGCGTCTTCCACGGCCGTTGCCCCTACGCCAATGCACGCTGCAAACAAGAAATTCCCGTGCTGCAAACCCAGGATGACGGCACACGCGTGGCGTGTCACGCTGTTGAGGAAGGCCGCCTGTGAGGCGGCCGAGTTCCTGTATGGCGTTAGTTCCTGTATGGAGAGGTAAGGCATGGAAATTCGCTGGCTAGAAGATTTTATCGCCCTGGCCAGAACCCGGCATTTCTCTCGCGCTGCTGACGAACAGCACGTTACCCAACCCACCTTTTCGCGGCGCATTAAGCTCCTGGAAGAGGAAATGGGTGTGACGCTGATTAACCGCCAAACGCTGCCGCTCTCGCTCACCCCCGCCGGGGAAGAGTTTCTCACCCTGTGCGAGCAGGTAACCGAGCGGGTGCGCTTAACGCGTGATCGCGTGCGCGAGATCAATGCCGGACAGCAGCGGCGCATCATGCTCGCCGCCCCGCAGAGCCTTTTGACGCATTTTTTGCCCGAATGGCTAACGACAAGCGACTGGCAAGCGCGCCTGCAGCCCTATTTGCGCGCAACCACCTGGGTGGCGAGCGACTATTTTCAAGCACTGGCCCGAGCAGAGTGTGATCTCGCGCTGTGCTATTGGCCGAGCGAGCGCTGCGAGCTGGATATCGACACCGGCAACTGTTTCTACCGCGTAGTGGGTCACGAGCGACTCATACCGGTAACCTCGTTTACCGCCAACGGCGAGCCCAGCGCCCTACTGCCGGGCTCGCGCCAATCACCGCTGCCCTGGTTGGCTTATCCTAAACGCAGCCTGTTAGGGACGGTGTTAAAAACACATCTCGCGCGCTTGTCGCAAAGTGCATTTCTGACCGTGCAGAGTGAAATTTCTTCTGCGGTAAGTATCAAAGAGTTACTTGCGCTTGGCTACGGGATGAGCTGGCTTCCTGAACGCACGGTGCAAGCTGAGCTCGCTACCGGTACGCTGATGCGCGCCGGTGATAGCCGCTGGGATGTGCCGCTGGAACTGCGTCTTTATCGTCACCCGAGCCAGCACCATGCCGGGCTTGATGCGTTCTGGAATGAGCTGCCCTCATCGCGCAGCTAGGATATTATCAGCTACTCTTTTTCAAGGTTTTTTATGTCTGAAACGCTCCATCGTCAGCACAAAGCCCATCTCGACAACTTGCTCAGTGCCTATCGCTCGCTCATGGCGCAGTACGATTACGACAGTATTGCGCTCTACAGCGGTCATGCCACGCCCCACTACGGCGATGACCAAATGCCCAGCTTTCAGGCATTCGGACATTTCGTGCACTGGGTGCCGCTATGGGAAGCCGAGCACAGTTGGCTCGTCATCCACCCCGACAAGCGTCCTACGCTGTACCTTTACGCCCCGAACGATTTCTGGCATTTGCCCACAATGCTCCCCGAAGAGCCGTGGGTGGCCGAATTCGATGTACAACTCTGTACCGATGCGATCACCCCGCCGTTGACCGATAACACCGCGATTGTCGGTGATATTGCCGCGTTGCGTGCAAGCGGGGGCGCACTAGCCAACGGCCAAGCCAATCCTGACGCCCTCATCCAGGCGCTTGATGAGCTGCGCATAATCAAAAGTGACTACGAAATCACCTGCCTTCGGGAAGCCAATCGCCTCGCGATGGCAGGCCATGAAGCCGCGCATGCCGCCTTTGCCGGTGCCTGCTGCGAGCTGGATATTCAGCTCGCCTACCTAGCCGCGAGCCGGCAGCGTGAATCGCACACGCCCTATTCCAACATTATCGGCATGAACCAACACGCGGGCGTTTTGCATTATCAGTACTACGATGTCAGCGCCCCTAAGCAACGCTATAGCTTACTCGTGGACGCCGGGCGACGTTTTCGCGGTTACAGCGCCGATATCACTCGCACCCACGTAGGGCCGGATGCGCCGGCGCTGTTCGAGGCGCTTATCAACGCCATGCACGCGGTCAAAGACCGCTTGATCGCATCATTAACGCCAGGCGTCGATTTTATTGCCCTGCATGAGCAAATGCACCACGAACTGGCTGAAGTGATGATTGATCACGATTTGTTTCGCGGCTCACGCGAGGCCGCCATCGCGGAAGGCATTACCCGCGCGTTTTGCCCACACGGCCTAGGGCACTCGCTTGGCGTTCAAGTGCACGATGTGGCGGGCTTGCGCACGGCAAGCGGCGAGCCCGCCCCAGCACCCGAAAACCACCCGGCGCTACGGCTAACCCGCACTCTGACGCCGGGGATGGTGATCACCATTGAGCCGGGACTTTATTTTATCCCGATGCTGCTCGCGCCGCTGCGTAACACCAGCTTGCCCATTAACTGGACGCTGGTCGACCAACTCATGCCCTGTGGCGGTATTCGTGTTGAAGACAATATCGTCATCACGTCAGATGGATTTCATAACCTAACGCCATAAGCGCTTGGCTTTTCAAGCTCCGCGCTATAACCCAAAACGCCGCCCTAGGGGCGGCGTTTTGGGTTTAAGGGGTATCGGCTTACGGCTGAACGATAATTTTGATTTGCGATTTATCGTTGAGAAGCGCTTCAAAGCCATCGTCAACAATATCCGACAGCGGGATCCGCTGCGTCACCATGTCTTCAGCGCGGAAATAACCTTGCTCCATCAGCGCCATCACGGCGGGATAGATATGGCGATACGCGATGATGCCTTTCATGGTGCGCTCTTTGATCACCAGGTCATTCGGCTGAAAGCTCGCTTCACCTTCCCAGATGCTAACCACCACCGTTTCGCCGCCGGCATGAGTGCTGTGCAGCGCTTGGTTGAGCACCTCGGGAATACCGGTCACTTCAAATGCCACGTCGACACCGCCACCACTTAGCGCCTGCAGTTTTTCAACCGCATCGTCTTGTTTTGGATCGATGACGACAGCGCCTAACGCTTCGGCTTTCGCTTTGCGCGCATCCGACACTTCCACGGCGTAAATTTGCGCCGCACCAGCGGCTTTTAGCGCTTCAATGGTCATCAGGCCGATGGGGCCGGCACCGAATACCGCCGCGCTGTCGCCCGCCTTTAAACTGCTCTGGCGCACCGCATGCAACCCCACCGCCGCGGGCTCGATCAGCGCACCCTGCTCGAAGCTAAGCGCATCCGGCAGCTTGTGCACCATGTGTTCACCCATCACGGTGAACTCCGAAAAGCCCCCACCACCGCCAGAGAGCCCATGAAAGCCAAGCTCCGGGGTAAGGTTATAGCGCTCCATCAAGTAGGCGCCATCTTTGTTGGGCGATAAGATCGGTTCGATTGCCACGCGATCACCTACCTGAACCCGCGTGACGTTATCGCCCACTTCCACCACTTCGCCGGCGAACTCGTGGCCCATAATGATAGGCGCCTGTTCACCGCTGATCGGATGCGGCGCACCGACTGGAATAAAAATCGGCCCTGCCGCGTATTCGTGCAAATCGCTGCCGCAAATCCCACAGGCAGCGACTTTGACCTTAACCTCATGCGGATCGCGCAGTGTCGGCACATCGGCTTGTTCCACGCGTAAATCTTTGGCGGCGTACCACACCGCCGCCTGCATTTTGCTTTGGCTCATCGCAACAGTCCTCTACTAAGGGATAACACTCTCAGTATGGCATTTATCGAGAAAACCATGATTGAGCTTTATCATTTTTTCGCGCTTCTCTTTCTGCGCTTCTCTCTGCGCATGCTGTTTATTGAGCCCGATCTCCCCGCTGCACGAAACCAGCCCTTGGCCTGATCGATACGCCTCACGTACACTTGTTTGAAAATTTTTTCAAAACTCGTTTCGACTACCTGAGGCACCCCATGGCGTTTGATTCCACTTCTTCTTATATTGCAACCGATGCGCTCAAGCAGGCCGTCAATGCCGCTGTCACGTTAGAGCGCCCACTACTGATCAAGGGCGAACCCGGCACGGGTAAAACGCTTTTGGCCGAGGAAATGGCCGAATCACTCGACACACAGCTGATCACGTGGCACATCAAGTCCAGCACCAAGGCGGCGCAAGGGCTTTATGAATACGACGCGGTAAGCCGCCTGCGCGATTCTCAGCTCGGCGTTGAGGGGGTGGAAAATGTCGCCAACTACATCAAGCCTGGAAAGCTCTGGGAAGCCTTTAGCGCAGGTAAGCGCGTCGTGCTTTTGATTGACGAGATCGACAAAGCGGATATTGAGTTTCCCAATGACCTGCTTCAAGAGCTCGACCGCATGGAGTTTCACGTTTACGAGACCGGTGAAACCATCCGCGCCGAGCAGCGCCCGATTATCGTCATCACCTCGAACAACGAAAAAGAGTTGCCCGATGCGTTTCTGCGCCGCTGCTTTTTCCACTACATCGAATTCCCCGACCGCGAGACCATGCAGGCGATTGTCGACGTACACTTCCCGAATATCGCGCCACGGCTGGTCAGCCAAGCGCTTGAAGTCTTTTTCGATCTGCGCGACGCACCAGGCCTTAAGAAAAAGCCCTCCACCTCTGAACTGGTCGATTGGCTAAAGCTGTTGATGGCCGATGAGCTGGCTGAAGAAGCCCTCTATAATCGCGACCCTGGCAAGGCATTGCCACCAATGGCAGGTGCCTTGGTCAAAAACGAACAGGACACCCAGTTGCTTGAGCGTTTAGCGTTTATGCTGCGTAGGAAAGGCCGCTAAGCCATGTTTATTGGTCTATTTGACACCCTTAAGCGTGCGGGCGTGCCCGTCTCGTTACGTGAGTTGCTGGACCTTCACGCGGTGGTGGAGCGCGGCGTGGTGTTCGCCGATATAGAGGCGTTCTACCAAGTGGCGCGTACGGTCATGGTCAAAGACGAGCGCTACTTTGACCGCTTTGATCGCGCCTTTGCCGCTTGGTTTAAAGGGCTAGAAGACATGGACGCTGCCATTGAGGCACTGATTCCCGACGATTGGCTACGGCGTGAATTTGAAAAGCAGCTGACTGACGAGGAAAAAGCCCAGATCGAATCGCTGGGCGGGCTCGAAGAACTTATCGAGACATTTAAAAAGCGCCTGGAAGAGCAAAAAGAGCGCCACGCGGGCGGCAATAAATGGATCGGCACTGGCGGCACCAGCCCCTTTGGTGCCTACGGCTATAACCCGGAAGGCATTCGCATCGGCCAAGACGGTTCGCGTCATCGTCGCGCCATCAAGGTGTGGGACGAGCGGCGTTTTCGCGACTACGATGACAGCCTGGAACTCGGCACGCGCAATATCAAGATGGCGCTTCGTCGCTTGCGTAAATTTGCCCGCCAGGGAGCGCTTGAAGAGTTCGATGTGGACAGCACCATCCGCGAAACCGCCCGCGACGGTGGCCTGCTCAACGTGCAGATGCGCCCTGAGCGCCATAACGCGGTGAAAGTGCTCCTGCTTCTGGATGTCGGCGGCTCCATGGACGATCACATTCGCACCTGTGAGGAGCTCTTTTCGGCGGCCCGTTCGGAGTTCAAACACCTTGAAGCCTACTACTTCCATAACTGTATTTATGAAGGGCTTTGGCGCAGCAATGCTCAGAGCCAGGCCCGGCGTTTTGAAGAGCGTATTCCAACAATGGATATCCTGCACACTTACGGCGATGACTATCAGGTCGTGATCGTGGGTGATGCGGCCATGTCACCGTATGAAATCACTCACCCAGGCGGTAGCGTCGAGCATTTTAACGACGAGCCGGGCGGCGTATGGCTTAAGCGCTTCACTGAGAAATTCCCTCGCTTGGCTTGGCTTAACCCCATGCCACCGCGCGCTTGGGAGTACACCTACTCGACTCAGTTGATTCGTGACATTATTGACGACCGCATGTATCCCATGACCCTGGAAGGCCTCGAAAACGCCATGCGTGAGCTAGCCAAATAAAAACAGGTCCACTACCCCATTGAGGAAACGCCATGAGCCAACTTTCTCACCAAGCGCCATGGCGTTGTGCATTGCAAGGCGTTCGGGAAGCCATTCCGCTGCTAGGCGGCTACATTCCGGTGGCACTCTCGTTTGGGGTAGTCGCCACTCAGGCAGGCTTTAGCACGTGGGAAGCCACGGCAATATCTGCGTTAGTTTACGCTGGCGCCTCGCAGTTTTTATTTGTGGGGATGATCGCCACCGGCGCACCGCTGTGGCTGGTGGTGGCAATGACGCTGCTAATCAATGTCCGCCACGTGGTGTATGGCCCTAATCTCGCGGCGTTATTGCCGCGCAGCCGCCACTGGCCCTGGTTAATGCACGGCCTCACCGATCAGGTATTCGCTCTGGCGCTAACCCGGCTGCCGCAACTGCCCGAGGCAACGCGTTTTAGTTGGTTTGTCGGGGCATCACTGTTGGCCTGGGGCGCGTGGATCGTTGGCACCACGGTAGGCGCCACCGCCGGGGAAACGTTAACCGCCCGCTGGCCACTGCTAGGTGAAATTATGCCCTTCGCGCTGCCCGCGCTGTTTCTGACCATGGTGGCGCCGCGCTTTACCGACAAGCGCTGGGCAGTGGCCATGGGCTGCACCATTCTAGCGGCACTCTGTTTAAACCTGGTCGGCTGGAGTAACGTGGCGATCCCCCTCGCGGCGGCCTGCGGCGCGCTGTGCTTCTATACGGTCACGTTTGAAACGAGGAGGCGTACATCATGAGCACCGCACTTTGGTTAGCCGTGGTAGCGTCTGCCCTAGGCACCCTGCTAATGCGGGTGGTGCCGTTTTTGTGGATGCAGCGCCGACTCAACAGCGAAAGTGGCCTTAATAACATGCCCCAGTGGCTGGGTATTCTTGGCCCGTTAATGATTGCCGCGGTACTTGGGGTATCCATTGTGCCGGTTAATCCAAGCGTCGTTTCATGGATCGCCACCGCCATCGGGCTTGCCGTCACGCTGCTGGTGTGGTCACGGACACGCTCACTCGGCTGGCCAGTGGCTGCCGGGGTCGCGGGGTTTGGGATGGTGGAGATAGCGGCCCTTGCTTGGTGACGCTCGCTCCATCGAAAGGTGCGTTTCTTGCCCTTGCGCTAGTACCCTCTATCAGCGTGATTGAGTCGTCACGAAAAAAGCCCGGCAGCGACGATGCGCTACCGGGCTTATACCCACATTGACTCCTGCTTAATTTACTCCTACTACCAACTTAATTTACCGGTTTTTCTTCAGCTTCAACCGGCATATCGTCTTCAACATGAATCGGCTCTTCTTCCTCGGCCTCTTTCGCCCCACGAGCGCGATGCTCGATCAAAAAGTACAGAATCACGCCGATGCCTAAGCCCCAGGCGGCGCCGTGCGTGGCCAATACCACCCCCATAATGCCGGCAACGCCCATGGCGGTAGCATTTTTGATCTGCTCAACTGCCACGGCGATACACAAATACCCCGTGATCAGCAGCGTAATCGACAACGCAATGGGCAACACCGGGCGAAACAGCGTGACTAGCGGCAGTAAAAATAGCGCCAAGAAGCCGACAATCCAAAACACCGCCGCCCCTGAATAGATGGTATCCATCGCGCTACGCCCATAACGGTAACGCTCGGCAATCGTTGCCATCGCGCCGGTAAAGAGCGGCCCGGCAAGCCCTGGGTAGGGCGCAAACATCGAGTGCATGAGGTTACGTAGGCCGGTAATCAGGTGCACACGGTCAACGTTCACCTCGATTTTTTCATCCGGGCGCAGGTGGTCCACACGCTTAATGAGCGTTTGGCCTACGATAATATCGCCAAAGGCGATGATATAGGCGATTACCGCCGTTGGGATCGCCGCCACAAGAAGGTCCAACCCCGGTGCGCCAATGCTAAACGGCAAATAGGCCCAAATACCCGCGAAATCCGGCAGTTCAACCCCCCACTCCACGGTCGGCATCGGGTATTCCGCCACGCCCCAGCCAATCGCCATGGTGATCAACATACCCGGCACCATGCCGTAAGCGGCGATATTGCGCGCCCAACGATATTTCTCAGTTAAATCACGAAACGAAAGCGAAAAAAGGACATACAGCGTAATAAGCCCGCCAATGCCAAGCGAAATCGGTGTTTCATGAAGGCGCCCGCCTGGGCTTATCTCACCGCTGATCGCGGCAATACCTGCGCCCAACAAAATACCGGCCTTGATAGAGTTAGGCACGCTATTGACCAGCTTGGAGCCCAACCGCGTGACGGCCATGAACAAGAAAATCGCGGTGACCATTAACTGTAGCGCCACCATTGCCTTAATCGCTTCGGGGCCGGGCTCATACTGCCCGATAAAAAGCAGCACCACGGGAATAGCCGGGGTAATCCATCCCGCGACAAACGGCACCCCCAAAAGCGGCGGTAGTATAAAGCCGATCCCACACACCACGACATACGCGAGCGCAACGTCGTAAGGTAAGCCCAGATACTGCTCAAGCAGCGGGATCATCCCTAACCCGATAACAAACATTACCAAGGCTTGAATCGTTTCAGGAATTTCCCAGCGAAAATGGATAAAAGGCAGGCGAACTTTGAACGGGCCAACGGGCCAGTAGGGATGTTCTTTCCCATATTCACGTTTGAGCAGCACGACGTTTCCTCACGGTGTCTGGTTATTTATCATACAATCCTCATATATATTGTTATTGTTTAGTGGCTGCATTTTTACGTGGCTATTCAATAAGATAACATTCGACTTTTCGTGCATAACGCCGCTAGACACAGCAAAAACTGTCGACAGGAAATTCCCCACTTGCACTTAAAACGTGCAAAAGGCAGGAAAACTAAGCTTAAAAGCAGGAAATGACGCTTACATGTCGACAATGTTTCTTGCAGAAATCACCTTAACGTAAACGTCGTTCTTTGGTCGCAGAAGAAGGATAAATGCCTAAAAAAGTGTCTAAAGTGTCTCAGGAAATGCGGCTAACCCCTCCACAAAGCGCTGCTTATCTTCCTCGAAACGCTTGGGGTTGTGCTTAAAGCTTCGCAGGATGGCGTGCTCATCGATACTCAAGGTATCGGTCAATTCACTGATATCGCCTGCGGGATGGCGCGCACCGAGCCCAATGCGTAGATTATCCCCGCCGTCCAACCAGCGCGTTAGGCCACAGGATTGGTAGAAAACCTCATCAGCCGAGTCTTTTACCTCGACTCGCAGCGGTGCTTTGAGCGATAGTTCTTTAATCAGCCGATGCCGTGGCTCGATATCATCGGTCAAGGAGCAGGATAACGTTACGGTCATGCCCTCTCCCGCTTCATCCAACACCAACAACGCCAATGCCAGGGGCGTACCCTGGTTATCCACCAGCGCTAGCAAACGTGCGGCCTCCTGAGCGAACAGGACGCGCCTTGTCCCCGCGAAGACCACCAAGGGCGTCAATCCCGCCTGCTGGCCATAAACCTCGGCGCACAAACGCGCCAAGCAAGCATCTTGCTGTGCTGTCTGGTTTATTTGGATTACTTTCATGCGGTCCTCCGCTCGCCAAAAGCGGCAAGCCTAGTGTAAACACTGCTATTTTAACAGCGCCACGCAACATGAACCTAGCGCGCGCTTCCCTGTCGGAGCGTTGTGTAGGAAACATAAAAGGATGATTATGACGACATTTATGAACGACCCCACCATGCCCACGCCAAGCTTCCCCGGTAGTCATATGGTGATGGATGACCGCTATGTGTTTATTTCCGGGCTGACGGTTTCTGACCTATCGAACGGCCATGCGGTTAAAGGTGACATCAAGGAAGAAACCCGGTTAGTGATGCGTGCCATTTCACGCATGCTGGAAATGGAAGGCGGCAGCCTAGCAGATGCGCTACGTGTGGATGTTCACTTATCTGACCTCAATACCCTCAGCGATATGGACAGCGTCTATGCCGAATTCTTCGAGCCGAGCCGCTACCCAGCCCGAACCTGTACCGAATCGCCCACTATCTGTGGTGGCTGCCACGTCGAGATTACCGTGATGGCGACGCGCCAGCTTCCAGAAGATTGATCACCGCGTGAATATCCAGATGAGCTTCTAGTGTATCGGCCAGGCGATCCAGTTCCCGCTCGCGATGGGCGAGATAGTCCACGGGTTGTGGTACGGCCAACCCCAAGCGCGCTAATAACGCCTGGCAAGCCTCGAAATGATCAAACAGGCCGTGCAGGTAGGTGCCCAGCACCTGCCCATCGTCGCTGACCGCGCCATCAAGGTGGGTGCCTAAATCAAACAGCGGCTGCGCCAGCGCAGTCCCCTCGCTCACGCCATTGTGAATCTCGTAACCTGTTACGCTCGCGCCGTCGGCCACTGTCACGCCACTCACATTGCGTAATTGTTTGCCCGCCACCATGCGCGTGGTGAGCGATAGCAGCCCCAATCCCATGACACGCTCGGCCTTGCCCTCCAGGCCGTCAGGATCTTCCACCCAATCGCCGAGCATTTGAAAACCACCGCAAATACCCAGCACCTTGCCGCCGTAGCGCAGGTGGCGCTGAATGGCGTTATCCCAGCCCTGGCGTTTTAACCACGCCAAGTCGCTAGCGGTACTCTTACTACCGGGCAAGATGATCACATCGGCCGCAGGCATCGGCTCGCCCGCGCCGACAAACGTGAGTGTTACTTGAGGATGCAAGCGCAATGGATCAAAATCCGTGTGATTGCTGATGCGGGGCAACGCGGGGACCACGACGTTAAGCGATCCCCCTTGCGTTGGCGCGTGGGTCAGGCCGATGCTGTCTTCCGCATCCAGCAGCAACCCTTGAAGGTACGGCAAGGTGCCCAACACTGGCTTGCCGGTGTGTGCCATCAGCCAGTCGATGCCTGGGGTTAACAAGCTCATATCGCCACGAAAACGGTTGATCACAAACCCTTTCATCCGCGCCTGTTCGCTTTCGCTCAGCAGTGCAAGCGTGCCCACCAGCTGCGCAAACACCCCGCCTCGATCAATATCGCCCACCAATATCACCGGGCAGTCCGCCGCTTCGGCAAAGCCCATATTGGCGATATCGCCCTTGCGCAGATTGATTTCAGCGGGGCTGCCCGCGCCTTCGGCAATAATCACCTCAAAGCGGCTTTCCAACGCCTGCCACGCGGCCATCACGCTCTCTTTCGCGGTGCGCTTAAAGGCGTGGTAATCCATGGCGTCCATATGACCATGCACCTTGCCGCGCAAAATCACCTGAGCGCCGCGGTCGCTTTCTGGCTTGAGCAGCACCGGGTTCATGTCACTATGAGGCTCAAGCCCGCACGCCAGCGCCTGCAGTGCCGTAGAGCGGCCGATCTCACCGCCATCCACGGTCACGGCACTGTTGAGCGCCATGTTTTGCGGCTTGAACGGCGTCACCGACACACCACGCCTCATAAGCGCCCGACAAAGCGCCGCCACCACGGTGCTTTTTCCCGCATCCGAGGTGGTGCCCTGAATCATCAATGTGGCCATAGTGACATCTCGCCCATTTGGATAAGGGCGAGACTGTAGCGGGAGGGGTTGGCTAGCGCAATGTGTCAAGCAACGAGGGGGGGGGTGCTTAACTCACTTCAAACTCAGGTGTCGTCGTATTCAACTGCGCCAACTCCCAGGTTTGCACCATCTGCTTTTTCGCCACGCCCCAGCGATAGCCGCCGAGCGCGCCGCTTTGTTGGATTATCCGGTGGCAGGGTATCCATAACGCGATGGGGTTGGCACCCACGGCATTGCCCACCGCGCGGGACGAGTTAGGCGTGCCCAAGGCTTGAGCGATATAACTGTAGCTAGCCAGCTGGCCTTCGGGAATGGTTAGCAGCGCGCGCCATACGGCGATTTGGAAGTTGGTGCCGGTCACATGCAACGACAAAGTGGCTGAGGCATCGGCTGACCTGTTGAACAGCGTCTCCACCGCAAAGCGTGTGGCGTCAGGGTTGTGATGAAGTGTGGAACGTGGCCACTCTTTGGCAAGCCGAGCCAATAACTCGTCGGCACCGGTGGTATCCACAAACCCCATGCGGCAGATGCCCCGAGGCGTGACCGCCACGAACAGGCTGCCCAGCGGCGTGGCATGAATGCCATAAGCAATCTCGACGCCCTGCCCCTGGCGCTTGTGCTCCCCCGGTGTGACCGCGTCCAATTGCACAAAGTGATCGTAAAGCCGCGAGCCACCGCTAAGCCCCAACGTATGAGCGATATCCAGCAACGAGGTAGAGGACTGCATTAACTGCTTGCCGCGCTCCAACGTGAGCGCCTGCAAAAAGCGCTTGGGGCTGATCCCCACATAACGGCAGAACAAGCGCTGAAAGTGAAAAGCACTTACATGAACATGAGCGGCCACCGCTTCCAGCTTGGGCTGCGCGGCCGCATGGGCCACCATGTAAGCCATGGCTTTCTCGATACGCTCATAGTCGTTCATTGTCGTCTCTCACATCGTCGAATTATCAACCGCTAAACGTCACCTTCACAGCCTAAGCGATCACGGACGAGTTGCCGACCCGAATCTTGCTGACTGCTATAGCAGACAGCGCCAGCATTTTTCGCTAGGGTAATGACTCGCCTCAACTGACGGTCACGATACGCCCATGCAAGCCTTGATCGACGACATTGCCGCCACCATGGCGAAAGCAGAGAAACGTGGCAAGGTCGCGGATTATATTCCCGAGCTTGGCCACGTTGACCCGCAACAGTTTGCCATTTCGCTAGCCACTGTGGACGGCAAGGTGTACTCGGCAGGCTGCGCGACCACGCCCTTCTCTATCCAGAGTATCTCCAAGGTATTCACGCTGACCATTGCGCTGGGCCAAGTGGGTGATTCGCTGTGGTCGAAAGTGGGCCGCGAGCCCTCGGGCGACCCTTTCAACTCCATCGTTCAGCTAGAGCATGAGAGCGGCAAGCCGCGTAACCCGTTTATCAATGCCGGGGCTATTGCGGTGGTCGATGCGATCATGATGGGCCATGAACCCAAAGAGACCCTGGGCGAGATTCTCAGCTTTGTGCGCTATATCGCCGATGACGACAGCATTTACTTCGACCACGCCGTGGCCGCCTCGGAGATGGCCCACCGTGACCGCAACGCCTCACTGGCGCATTTTATGAAAGCCTTTGGCCATCTACGTCATGATGTCGATAAAGTGCTGGGCACCTACTTCCACCAGTGCGCCATTGCCATGAGCTGCGAACAGCTCGCTCATGCAGGGCTATTTCTGGCCTCGGATGGCATCAACAAGCCCAGCGGTATTCGTGTATTGGCCCCCCAGCGGGCCCGGCGGATCAACTCGTTGATGATGATGTGCGGGCACTACGACGCCTCCGGCGAATTCGCCTTCCGCGTTGGGCTACCCGGCAAAAGCGGCGTCGGTGGTGGTATCCTGGCAATTGCGCCGGGCCACGGGGCCATTGCCGTCTGGTCACCGGGGCTCGATGCCTACGGCAATAGCCTGCTAGGCACCCAGGCACTCGAAATATTTGCTCAGAAAACCGGCTGGTCGGTGTTCGGCCACTAACGGCAAGGTTTCAGAAGGCCACCCCATCGTCCAGCGCCCATCCTACCGCACGCTGGGCGTGGATCTCGGTAGTATCATAAAGCGCGACCGGCGTATCGCTCTGGTTAATCAACAAGCCAATCTCGGTGCAGCCCAGAATCACGCCTTGCGCGCCCCGCGCTGAAAGCGTCGCCACCACGTCCAGGTAAGCCTCTTTCGAGGCGGGGTTGATTGTCCCCCGGCAAAGTTCCTGATAAATCACGCGATGAATCACCTCACGCTGCTCGGGCTCAGGCACGACAACCTCAATTCCCCGCGCTTCCAGTCGCTGCCGGTAAAAAGGCTGCTCCATGGTGAACTGGGTACCTAGCAGGCCAACGCGGTCTACCCCCTGCTGGGCCAAAATATCAGCGGTTGCCTCGGCAATATGCAAAAGCGGCAAACCCGATGCGGCCTCCACCTCGGCGGCCACCTTATGCATGGTATTCGTGCCGATCACCAGAAAATCCGCCCCCGCTGCCGCCAGCGAACGGGCTGCATTCGCCAATATACCCGCCATGGCTTCCCAGTCGCCCTCGCGCTGAAGCGCCTCAATCTCCGCAAAGTCCACGCTATAGAGCACTATTTTCGCCGAATGAAAGCCCCCCAGTTTCTCCGCAACGCCTTGATTGAGCATACGGTAATAGGTTTGTGTGGACTCCCAACTCATGCCCCCCAGCAAGCCGATGGTTTTCATGGTGACCTCTTGGCTCTTATCTTTTTTAGGTGCTTCTTTTTTAAAAATTTGTTTTTTACAATGGTTCGGACAGTTTTAAAGAAAGCCTGATGCTCAGATAATAGGGTCTCTCACAACACCACCACCCGAGCACAGGCTTTCATGGAAAT